>CAUJEQ010000051.1 GCA_963169135.1 Chloroflexota bacterium | reverse complement strand
GTGCTGCGGGCATGGATCTTGTCCTCAACCAGGTGGATGAGCTTGAGCATGTAGATGTAGCCGACGGTGAGCGGCTGATCGAAAGGTTCGCCGGTGCGGCCATCGCGCAGCTTCATTTTGCCGAAGAGCGGCGGCGGGACGTTGGTCTCCTTGTAGACAGCCAGGGCCATGGCGTCCAGGTCGTCGCGGGAGTGCTTACCCTTCGGGAGGGCTGCCTGTCCGTCGGTGGCACGTTTTTCGTTGAGCCAGATCTCAAGACAGGCACGGCTTGCGGCACCGTTTTCGGGTGCGAAGAGAATGGTGGCCGGGTCGTAGCCCTTTTCGCGCAGCCAGGCTGCACAGACATCGACATCGAACCCGCGGTCGCGGGGATCGACGTAATAGACCGCACCCGACTCCTGGGCCATCCAGGCCCGGGCCAGGGCATCGTCGATTTCGTGGTCGCGGGCACCATCGAAAACGGGAGTGATGGCGCGGAAACCGAGGACGTTGGCGGCCCAGCCGAGGTGCGTTTCAAGCACCTGGCCGATGTTCATGCGGCTCGGGACACCGATCGGGTTGAGGATGATGTCGATGGGGGTGCCGTCTTCAAGGTAGGGCATGTCTTCGCGCGGGAGGATCCGGCTGATGACGCCCTTGTTGCCGTGGCGGCCGGCCATCTTGTCGCCTTCGGAGAGCTTGCGTCGCTGGGCGATGCCGACGCGGACGAGCTTGTTCACGCCGGCGGGCAGGCCTTCGTGGTTGTTCCGGTCGAAGACCTTCACATCGATGACCTTGCCCTTTTCACCGTGAGGGACGCGGAGGCTGGTGTCCTTCACTTCGCGGGCCTTTTCGCCAAAGATGGCGCGGAGGAGCTTCTCTTCGGCGGTCAGTTCGGTCTCGCCCTTGGGCGTGATCTTGCCGACGAGGATGTCGCCTTCACGGACTTCTGCGCCGATCCGGATAATGCCGTCCTCGTCGAGCTGGGCGAGGCTTTCTTCGCCGACGTTGGGGATGTCGCGGGTGATCTCCTCATCGCCGAGCTTGGTCTGGCGGGCCTCAACCTCATGCTTCTCGATATGAATCGAGGTGAACTTGTCCTCGCGGATCAGGTTCTGGGAAAGGATGATGGCATCCTCGAAGTTGTAGCCCTCCCAGATCATGAAGGCGACGAGGACATTCTGGCCGAGAGCCAGGTCGCCGCCCTGCGTGCTGGAGCTGTCGGCGATGGGCTGGTCTTTCCTGACGCGTTCGCCGCGAACGACGATGGGCCGGTGGTTCAGACAGGTGCCCTGGTTCGAGCGGGTGAACTTGATCAGCGGGTAAGCAATCTCGCCAATGTCCGGGTCGTCGTAGCGGATGACGATCCGGTTGCCGGTCGCCTCGATGACTTCGCCATCACCCGCAGCGATCTTGACATGGCCGCTATCGACCGCCGTCCTGCGTTCCATGCCGGTGCCGACGAGCGGGACTTCGGGCCGCACGAGAGGGACCGCCTGGCGCTGCATGTTCGCGCCCATGAGGGCCCGGTTGGCGTCGTCGTGTTCCAGGAAGGGAATGAGCGCGGTCGCGACCGACACCATCTGCTTGGGCGAGACATCGATGAAATCGACCTCCACCGGGTGCACGGTCTGGAACTTTTCGTAGATGCGAATCTCGACGCGCTCGCTGACAAAGTGGTTGTCTTCGTCGAGAAGCGTGTTGGCCTGTCCGACTTTCCACTTGTCTTCCTGGTCTGCCGTGAGGTAGACGATGTCGCTGGTGACCCATGGGCGGATGCGGACAGTCCGGCCGGCGGCGCCGAGCTTCTTCGCAAGGGCCTCGTCGATGCGATCGCCAGCCTTGGCGATGGCCTTGCCCTTGTCGTCGACGGCATCTTCGCGGAGGACGCGGCCAACCAGGTTCGCGTCGTCGGAAACCATCTCGCGGACGACGCGGCGGTAGGGGGTCTCGATGAAGCCGAACTCGTTGAGGCGGGCATAGGTGGCGAGTGAGCCGATAAGGCCGATGTTCGGGCCTTCCGGCGTCTCGATAGGGCAGATGCGGCCGTAGTGGCTGTGGTGCACGTCGCGCACATCGAAGCCGGCGCGGTCGCGTGAAAGTCCCCCGGGGCCGAGGGCGCTCAGACGGCGCTTGTGGTTCAACTCGGAGAGCGGGTTGGTCTGGTCCATGAACTGGGAGAGCTGGCTTCCGCCGAAGAACTCCTTCATGGCCGCCACGACGGGCCGGATGTTGATGAGCGCGCTGGGCGTTGCCTCTTCCGGGTCGGTGATGGTCATGCGTTCGCGGACAACGCGTTCCATGCGGAGGAGGCCGACGCGGAACTGCTGCTGGATGAGTTCGCCCACGGCCCGCACGCGGCGGTTGCCCAGGTGGTCGATATCATCGCTGTGTCCGCGTCCGTTGTTGATGTTGACCTGCTCGCGGATGATGCTGACAAGGTCGTAAGGGCGCAGCCAGCGCTGCAGTGTCGGCTCATCGAGTTCGAGACGGGTGTTGAGCTTGTGGCGGCCCACACGGCCGAGGTCGTAACGGCGCGGCTCGAAGAAGAGTGTCTTGAGCAGGTTGCGCGCATTGTCGTGGGTTGGCGGGTCGCCGGGGCGGATCTTGCGGTAGAACTCGAGGAGCGCGTCGTGCTTGTCCTTCACCACGGGCTCGCGCGGCTCCTTGGCGATGGTCGTGGGCAGGAACTGGTGGATGTCACCGGTATCGACGGCCTCGAACATAGCAATGAGGCGTTCATCGGTGCCGAGCTCGGTTTCGAGTTCGCGCGCGGCGGCGTCGCGGGCGCGATCCTCGCCCGCATCGAAGGCTGTCCAGTACTTGGCAAAGCGCGGATTATCGCGGTCGCCGGGGAGCAGGCCAGGGACATCGATGGCACGGATGAGCGTGGTGACGGGAATCTTGCGCTTGCGGTCGACCTTGACGTAGAGGACGTCGCGGTTGGAGGTTTCGAATTCGAGCCAGGCGCCGCGGTTGGGGATGAGCTTGGCATGGCAGAGGCGCTTGCCGGTGGCCGCGTCGGTGTCGATCGTGTAGTACACGCCCGGGGAGCGGACGAGCTGGCTCACGACGACACGCTCGGCGCCGTTGATGATGAAGGTGCCGCGGTCGGTCATGAGGGGAAAGTCGCCGAAGAAGAGGCGCTGTTCCTTGATTTCGCCGGATTCCTTGATGCGGAGTTCGACATCAACGAAGAGGGGCGCGGCGTAGGTCACGTCGCGCTCGCGGCACTCATCCATGGGGTGCTTGGGATCGCGGAATTCGTAGTCGCCGAAGATGAGATCCATCTTCGAACCGGTGAAGTCCTGGATTGGGGAGATCTCGTTGAGGAGTTCCCGAAGACCTTCCCTCTTGAACCATTCGAAGGCATCGATCTGGATCTTGATGAGGTTTGGAAGGTCGAGGACGTTGGGGATCTGTCCGTAGGTCTTGACTTCGAGAGGGGTAAAAGCCCCCCCTCGCACCACGTCACGCGTAGTGGTCATCCTGTGGCAACTCCTTCAGGACTAATGGGGCGAATGGCGCAGAGAAGCGATCTGCCGTGGGCCAACAATGCTTGGGGAAACGATGGGCATGGCGAGCCGTCTACTAGCGTACCGGCAGGCGGAAGTGGCGTCAATGGGCGGCGGTGACGACAGAAACAGGCCCCCTACCCACAGCGGAGCGTTGCTGCGGGGGGCTCACTTAGCGTTCAGATGCTCAGAGGATGCCGCGTCCGAGGCGTTTTGTCTAGTAGAACTTCGCGGGCGCCTCCGCAAGCCGGCGCGCTTGCCGCGGTTCCACCGGACTCACGGTCGCTGCCAGCTGAAACCATCGACGACGATGGCGCCAGTCGGGCATGCGCCGAAACAGCGGCCACAGCGGATGCATTCTTCGCCGGAGATTTCGTAGACGACGATATCGTTCGGGCCCTCGATCGGACGGGTGGTGTTGTCCGGGTTGAGGGCAACGCGGTCGATGCATTCGACGGGGCAGACCAGCGTGCACTCCTGGCAGGCGGTGCAGTGGTCGAAGATGACGTTCGGCACGAGACCGCAGTAGAGGCACCGAAGGCTATCGCTTACGGCCCAGGCAACCTCGGGTGGATCCTCCACCTCGGCAACGAGCGAAAGCTCGCCCTTCGGGCCAGCAGTATCGCGGTACATCGCGGTGCCGGGCGGCGGGAGCGCGACTGGCGCGACCGGCCATGCTTCGGGGACTTCTGGCCATGGCTGGATAGGCGACCGCAGTTCGGCCAGATAGCGGTGAATTGCCGCCGCGGCGGTCCTCCCGTCAGCGATCGCTTCGATGATGGTGCTTGGGCCGGTGACAAAGTCCCCAGCCGCGAAGGTACCGGGGATCGGGGTCATGAGCGTGGCGCGGTCGACATTTCGAAGGACATCCGCGAGTCCAGGGTCGAGCGCCCGAGGGTCAGGCGATTGGCCAAGGGCGAGGATCACCATATCGCAGGCGTGGACGAACTCGCTGCCGGGTACGGGGACCGGCCGCGGTCGGCCCGACGAATCCGGTTCGCCGAGGGCGTTGCGAATGAACTCGACTCCACCAGCTCGACCATGGCCGTCGTCGACCACCCGGATGGGCGATACCAGGTACTCGATTCGAACGCCTTCGTGAAGGGTCTCTTCGAGCTCGTCGTCGTGAACCTCCGATTCGCTCCGCGTCCGCCGGTAGAGAATGGTTACCTCGGCGCCGAGGCGCAACGCTGTGCGTGCAGCGTCCATCGCAGTGTAGCCGCCGCCGATGACGGCGACCCGTTTCCCACAGGCCGGGCGGCCGCCCAGGTTCGCGACTTCAAGAAACTCGAGTGCCTGGACGACACCGGGCAGGTCGACCTGAGGAACGTCCAGGAGATTCGGGCGCATGGCTCCGGCTGCAACGAGCACCACATCGTGGTCTCTCCGGAGCGCCTCGAGGGAGATGTCGCGCCCTACGCGGATACCATTCCGGATGGCCACACCAAGTGCCTCGATATCACGGACGTCAGCGCGGATGGCGTCATGGGCCAGTCGGAAGCGGGGTACGCCAAGGATGGCCATTCCCCCGGATTCGGGGGCAGCCTCGTAAACCGTGACTCGGTGGCCGAGCAACGCCAGGTCGTGTGCCGCCGCAAGACCTGTGGGCCCGGCCCCGACTACGCCGATCGTGCAGCCGGTGGATTGGACTGCGGGCATCAGTGAGGGAGGAACGTGGTAGCGATCGCTTAAGAATCGCTTCAGGCGCCTGATGGGCAGGGGCCGGTCGAATTCCCGGCGTGTGCAGACATCCTCACAGGGTGCGCTACAGGCCCGTCCGCAGATAGCCGGGAGGGGATTGGGGCCGCGCGCGGCCAGGTAGGCGTCGTCGAACTTCCGCTGGGCAGTGAGCGTGACGTACGAGCGGACATCCGTATGAACCGGGCAAGCGGCCTGGCAGGGGGCGGGGTAGCGTTCCCTCCACATTGCCACCTGTTCGAGAGCTTTGAGCTTCGGCATCGCGCACCTCGTCTGTTGCCGTGCTCCTTTCTGGTTGTGAGCCGGGACGGCTCGCAGCCACGGGAGCAGGTCACACCGCACACATTACAGGAGGTGACCGGCCTGATCATGATCGCGGTCATCTCGCGGGCCACGACGCCTGCGAAGGGGCACGCGGCTACGACGCCGCGACCGGATTGAAGTTCGGAGTTGCACCAAACGAGCTTCAGCCGCTTCCCCGGGGACCCGGGAAAGCGGCTGAAGCGGAATCGACGCTGGGCAGATGGCGAAAGCTCGGGCCTACCCCACCGGGGCGGGTTCGCGCACTGGCTCGATCTTCAGGCCGTCTTCGCCGACATCGACCTTCACGAGGTCGCCCTGGCCAAACTCGCCCGAGAGCAGCATTTCGCTGAGCTTGTCCTCGATGACGTCCTGGATGACGCGGCGCAGCGGCCGCGCCCCGAACACCTGGTCGAAGCCCTTTTCGCCGAGCCAGTCCTTGCCTTCGTCACTGACTTCCAGCCGCACGCCTTTCTGGAGGAGGGTCTTTTCAACCTTCCGGAGTTCCAGGTCGACGATCCGGCGGATGTCTTCCTTCGAAAGCGAGCGGAAGACGACGGTGCTATCAATGCGGTTGAGGAACTCGGGCTTGAAGACGTTCTTCAACTCGGCGAGAACCTTCTCCTTCATGCGCTGGTAGCGATCTTCGAAGTTCTTCACATCCTCGGTGCTGGTGGCGAAGCCGAGTCCGGAGTCCTTCTTGATGAGGTCAGACCCGACGTTCGAGGTCATGATGATGATGGTGTTCCGGAAGTCGACCTTGCGGCCTTTCGCGTCGGCCAGACGGCCTTCGTCGAAGATCTGGAGCAGGAGATTGAAGACTTCCGGGTGCGCCTTCTCGATTTCGTCGAGGAGGATGAGGCAGTAGGACTTGCGGCGCACGGTGTCGGTGAGCTGGCCCCCGTCGTCGTAGCCGACGTAGCCGGGAGGCGCCCCGACGAGCCGCGAGACGGTGTGCTTCTCGCTGAACTCGCTCATGTCGAGCTTAATCATGTTGTCCTGGGAGTCGAACATGAACTCGGCGAGAGCGCGGGCGAGCTCCGTTTTGCCGACACCGGTGGGGCCGCAGAAGAGGAACACACCGATCGGGCGGCGGGGGTCCTTCAGGCCGGCGCGGGCACGGCGGACGGCGCG
>CAUJEQ010000050.1 GCA_963169135.1 Chloroflexota bacterium | reverse complement strand
GCGATGTGGACCGGTTCACGCGGGCGTTGGGGCTGAAGCGGTTCGCGTTGCTGGGGCTCTCGATGGGCGGGCGCACGGCGTACCACTATGCTGGCACGCACCCGGAGGAAGTCGAGCGGCTGGTGATCGTCGACATCGGGCCGGACATCCACCCGGCGGGGGCGGCCCGGATCAACACGGGCGTGCAGGCTTCGGATGTGTTCGCCAGCCAGGAAGAGGCGGTTGCGCGGGCGCGGCAGGCGAACCCGAACGCCGACCCGCACGAATCGGAACACCGGACGCGGAACAACCTGATGCTGCTCGACGATGGGACATGGACGTTCCGGTACGACCGGGGGCTGCGTTCGGGGGAGCGGCCGTTGCAGCGGCCGGACGCGGTGGCGGCGTGGGCGCTCCTGGCGAAGATCGCGGCGCCGACGCTGCTGGTCCGGGGCGAAGTGAGCGACGTGCTGGCCGCGGAGACCGCCGAGAAGATGGTGAAGACGATCCGGGACTGCCGGTTCGCGGTGGTACCGGGGTCGGGGCACTCGATCCCGCTGGAGCGGCCAACGGGGTTCCTGGAAGCGGTCCGGACGTTCCTGTAACCGGATTCCGCCTGGGGCAGGGCCAATTCCGCGGGGTGGCCCCAGGCGTGCGGTACTGATGCGGCGAGGTGGTGCCAGTGTAGTCTCCCACGCGGAGGCCCAAATGACCGGCGAGCACGCCCCCACGCCGTACGACACGATCGGCACGACCTATGCCCAGACGCGCCAGCCAGACCCGCGCGTCCGCGACGCCATCCGGGCGGGACTGGGCGCTGCCAAGTCGGTGGTCAACGTCGGCGCCGGGACCGGCTCCTACGAGCCACCGGAGACGGTGCTGGCGGTGGAACCATCGCGGGTGATGATCGCGCAACGGCCACCCGGGCTGGCGCCTGCTGTCATCACGACAGCCGAACGGATCCCGCTGCCAGACAAGTCGGTCGATGCGGCCCTCTGCATCCTCACCATTCACCACTGGCCCGACCTCGCCGCGGGGATCGGCGAGTTGCGGCGCGTCGCCAGCCGGGGGGTATTCTTCACGTGGGACCGCGATGTCTCCGCTGATTTCTGGCTATTCCGCGAGTACTTCCCCGAGATGGGCGCCGCGGACTACCAAAAGGCTGTCCCACTCGGGCGGCTCGTCGACCTGGTGGGCCCGGCGAGCATTACGCCGGTCCGCGTGCCGCACGACTGCGTCGACGGGTTTCTTGGCGCCTTCTGGCGCAGGCCGGCGGCCTACCTGGACCCGGTGGTCCGCGCGGGCATCTCCGGGTTCACGCTTGCCCCCCCGGACGAGTTGAGCCGCGGTCTTGCCGGCCTCGAGGCCGACCTGGGTTCGGGCGTGTGGCGCCATCGCCACCAGGAGTTGCTGGCCATGGAGAGCGCCGACCTCGGCTACCGCCTGGTGGCGGCTGAGTGGGGAGAGCGACCCTCGTGAAGGAGATGCGGGCCCGAACCTGAGAAGCCTCGGCCTCAGCGGGGGTTGATTGCGAGACAACTGTTAGGTCACGGGCCGAGATCTTCACGTATCCTGTAGGTGCGGGACTCGGCCCGCATTTGCCGTCCCCGCCGTCAACTGTCATTCGAAAACCAACCGTGGAGTGCCGTCCTGGGCGACACCGACCTCCTCGTGACCCTCGCGTTCGCCCTCGGCGCCGCCGGCATCGGGGCGATGGGGGCTGCCTTCCTGCGGCAGTCGCTGGTGCTGGGCTACATCGTGGCGGGGCTGGCGATTGGCCCGCACACGCCGGGCTTTGTCGTCGACGTGCCCGCGGTGGAGGACCTGGCCGACATCGGGATCGTCCTCCTGATGTTCGCCATCGGCGTGCAGCTTTCGTTCAGCGATCTGCGGCGTGTGGGGCGGGTGGCGGTACTGGGGGGCGGGTTGCAGGTGGCAGCGACGATCGCGGTGGTCTACGCGGTTGGGATAGCGGTGGGCTTCGGGCGGCTCGAGTCGCTGTTCTTTGGCGCGGTGATTTCGAACTCATCGAGCACGGTGCTCTCGAAGGTGCTCTCAGAACGGGGCGACGTGGACTCGGTGCACGGGCGGATCAGCCTGGCGTGGTCGACAGTGCAGGACTTCGGCACCGTCGCGATGGTGGTGATCCTGACGACGCTGGCCAACGGGTCGACGGGGACGCTGGCGGTAGACCTGGCGAAGGCGCTCGGACTCGCCGCGCTCTTCCTGGTACTGGTGATTCCTCCGGGGTTGTTCCTGTTGCCGCGGTTTTTCGAGCGCATTTCGGCCAGGGGCAACGTCGAGGTGTTTACGCTCGCGGCGGCGAGCATCGCGCTGGGCGTGGCCTACCTGGCGGAGGTGTTCGGCATTTCGGTAGCGCTGGGCGCATTCGTCGGCGGCATCCTCGTCGGCCGGTCGGACGTGTCGCACGAGGTTGAGAGCCGCCTGGCGCCGATGCGCGACCTGTTCGCGGGGCTGTTTTTCGTCTCGGTGGGCATGCTCATCGACCCGGACATCGTGGTGGAGAACCTGTGGCTGGTGGGCGTGACGGTCGTGCTGATCGTGGTCGTGAAGGGAGCGATGTCGGGGATGATCACGCTTGCGTTTGGCTACCGGGGACGGACGGCGGTGCTGACGGGGGCTATCCTCGCGCAATCGGCGGAGTTCTCGTTCCTGCTGGCGCGATTGGGGACGGAACTCGATGCGATTTCGGCGGACGTGTTCGGGTTGATGCTGGCGGGAGCGGCGATATCGATCGTGCTGGCGCCGGCGGTGTTCGCGGGCGCACAACCGATCGGGCGGCTGGTGGAGCGCCGCTTGCCGCTGCCACCGCTGGCAGACCTGCCGGACGAGGTGGTGCGCGGGGACCTTTCAGACCACGCGATCCTGTGCGGCTACGGCCGGGTGGGGCGTGTGGTGCACGAGGCGATCCGTCAGCAGGCGATCGGGGTGGTGGTGATCGAGCAGGACGCCGGCGCGGTGGCGTCGCTGCGCGAGCAGGGTGTGGCGGTACTGCAGGGGAGCGCCTCGAACCCGGTGATCCTCGAGCGGGCGGGGATCGCACAAGCGCGTATCCTCATCGCGGCGATCCCGGACCCGCTGTCGATCCGGCGGATCGTGGAGGTTGCGCGAGAGGCGAACGCGGAGATCGACATTGTGGTGCGCACCCACAGCCAGGCGGAACGCCGTCACATCGAGGGACAGGGGGCCGACGAAGCGGTGGTCGGCGAACTGGAGCTCGCGCTGGAGATGAGCCGGCACACACTCCGCCACTTCGGCATGGCCGATGCCCCGGCCGAGCTGTTGCTGCGTAAAGTACGGGCGAAGAGCCAGGGCGAGTGAGGAGGTCCGGATGGCGCGCGTCGTGGTAGGGCTGGACGGGTCGGCTCAGTCGCTCCAGACGCTGGAGCACGCGGGCAGATTCGCGCGGGCGTTCGAGCACGAGTTGGTCGGCGTTCACGTGGTGGACCCAGTTCCGGAGGAGACGATTTCGCCAGAGAAGGGCCGGCTGCGGGTGGCGCAACGGGCGGCGAAGCTGGAGCGCGACCTGGCGGGCGACCTGGCGCGGTTCGACGGGCGGATGCGCACGGTCTATCTGCGGCCGGGCGAGAAGGTGGCGCCGGCGCTTGTCCGCGCGGCCGCCGAGGAAGGCGCTGTGCTGCTTGCGCTGGCCACGCGCCGCACGGGACGGTGGCGGCGCACGCTGCTGGGGAGCGTGGCGCTGGAGGTGCTGGACCACGACCACCTGCCCTTGATGCTGACGGGGCCGGCGATCGAGCCGCCATTGACGAAGGACGGCTACCGGGTGCTGTTCCTCTCGGACGAGGCGGTGGGCGCGGCTGCGCTGGCGCGGCTGCTCCACGCGGCAATGGCCCGCGCGGAAGCTCGAGTCACGGTCCTCCACGTCAACGCGGAAGGTGAAGCGAGCCACCTCGACCGGATCGCATTCGAGCATCGGGTGGCGCGGATCGAAGGGCTGCTGTCGCCCAATGACACGGTCACGGGCCGGCTTGAGCGGGTGGCGGCCCCGGAAGAGATCCTCTCGCGGACGCTGGAGATCGCCGAAGACGTAGCCGCTGAGGCGTTTGCGCTTGCGACGTCGAGCCACCGGCTGAAGCGGAGGCTCTGGGGTGGGAGCACGGCGCTGTCGCTGCTGGCGCGGTCGCGGTTGCCGTTGATTGTGGTGAGCCGGTTGTAGGAGTGGCGAGATGCGAGTTCCGGGCTGGCGTGGGGCGGCGCCGAATCGGAAATCGGAGTCGAGGTTGGTTGGGGGGCGGCGTTCGGGCGAGTGACGTTGCACCCTCCTTGACAGTCGGGGCTCGCCGGGCCCGGGTGGGGCGGGAGCCGCGCGCCGAGCGAGGTACGGGCGGGAGCCGAATCGTGATCTCGGGCGAGTGACGTCGCACCCTCCTTGACAGTCGGAGCTAGCCCGACCGGGGGAGGGCGGCGTCAGGGGTCACCCGTTTGGCCGATCCGCGGGCGGGCTGGTTCGGGGACAATAGCCGGATGATCGCCGCCGACCTTTCGAACGTCTCGCGCATCCATGGGGGCCGCACTATCTTTCGCGGGCTTTCGTGGTCGCTCCAGGATGGCGAGAAGATCGGCCTGGTGGGCCCCAGCGGCTGGGGGAAGTCGACGCTCCTGCGGGTGCTCGCAGGGATCGATGCTCCGGATGCGGGAGCGGTGACTTTCCGGCGCGGTCTGCAGGTGGCGTACCTGCCCCAGGAGTTCGCGGGGCAGCCGGGGCGGAGCGCGTTCGATGAGCTGCTGGCGGCGAGTGGCGACCTCGCGGCGATCGAGGCGGAGTTGACCGCGGTCGAGCGGAAGATGGCCGACCCGGACGTGCTCGCCGATCCCGACGCCTTCGACCGGGTGCTGCACGAGCACGCCGACCTGCTCGAACGGTTCGACAAAGCCGGTGGCGGGGCCGTCCGCAACCGGGCGGAGGCGCTCCTGCGCTCGCTCGGGTTCGACGAAGACGCGTGGGAGCGCCCGATGGAGCTGCTCTCGGGTGGGCAGCGCAAGCTCATCGGCATCGCGCGGTGCCTGCTGGGCGAGCCGGACCTGCTGCTCCTGGACGAGCCAGACAACCACCTCGACCTGGACCGCAAGGCGATGCTGGAGCAGGTGATCCGCGGTTTCGATGGCTGCGTGGTGGTGGTTTCGCACGACCGCTACCTGCTCGACGAGACGGTGAACGTGATCTGCGAGCTCGACTATTCGCGCGAGGCAGGGGTGGTGCTGAAGCGGTGGGAGGGGAACTACACCTCGTACGTGACCCAGCGGGAGCTGGCGCTGCTGAAACAGCAACAGGATTATGTCGCGCAACAGAAAGAGGTGCAGCGGTTGGAGGCGGCGATCGCGCGCTTTAAACTGTGGGC
>CAUJEQ010000049.1 GCA_963169135.1 Chloroflexota bacterium | reverse complement strand
TACATCCTCATCTGGATAGGCAACCCCTCGTACACGAAGGTCCCCGAAGCTCACTTCATGTGGGAAGCGCGGTACCGCGGCGCGAAAGTCGTCAGCATCGCCCCCGACTACAACGCTTCGACCGTGCATGCCGACCGCTGGCTTAACGTCCGCTTCGGCACCGACGCCGCCCTGGCGCTCGGCATGGTCAACGTCGTCCTCTCCGAGAACCTCCACGACGAGGCCTACATCAAGGAACAGACCGACCTGCCCTTCCTCGTCCGCGAGGATACCGGACAGTACCTGCGCGAATCCGATGTCTACGAGGATGGCTCCGACGGCGTCTTCTTTGTCTGGAACACGTACACCGGCCGCAAGGAAAGCCCGACCGGTTCATGGGGCTCGACCTACTCCACGATTGCGCTCGACGAGGATCTCGATCCCGCCCTCGAAGGTGCCCACCGCGTGCGTCTCGCCGATGGCCGGCGCGTGACCGTGCGGCCGGTCTTCGAACTGCTGAAGAAGCGCGCCGCGGAGTACACCCCGGAGAAGGTTGAAGAAATCACGGGAGTCGCCGCGAACAACATCCGCGTGGTCGCCCGCGAGTTCGCCGCTGCGAAGTCGGCGATGATCTACTCCTCGTGGGGCGCCTGCAAGCACTACCACTCCGACCTCTTCCAGCGCGGCATGGCCTACCTCTGCGCCCTTACCGGCAACTCCGGCGGCAAGCCTGGTACCGGGATAAAGGTCTCCACCTGGTGGCCGCCCCCAAACGGTGCCCTCACTGGTGGCGGGCTCGGCGGTCCATCCGTTCGGCTCAACACCAACCCGGTGCCCGAACTCCCGGTCGACCGCGTCTCGGTCCAGGAACTCTCGAAGATCACGTTCCAGGCAGGCCGCCTCGGCAACGCGACTCCGCTGATCCCCTGGCTCTACGCCCACGACAAGAAGTGGGCTGAGATGGCGGGCAAGCAGGAATATAACGACCAGTCGCTGCCGCGCCCCGCACGAGCGTACATCGAAGAGGCACTCGAGCGCGGTTGGCAGCCCATCTCGCCACGCCTGCCGAAGCGGCCCCGATTCCTCTACTACTCTGGGCCTAACCCGCTCCGGCGGTGGCCAAACCCGCGCATCATCCGCGACAGCCTCTGGGCGAGCATCGACACTATCGTCACGCTCGACTTCCGGATGTCGACGTCCGCCCTCTGGTCGGACTACATCCTGCCGGGCTGTGGCTACTACGAGAAGCCGGGCATCAAGTACACCAGCACCTACGTCCCGTACGTGATCGTCGGCGACCGTGCGGTCCCGCCGTTGTACGAGTCGAAGCATGAGTGGGATGTCGCACTCCTCCTGGCCGAGAAGATCCAGGAACGGGCGAAAGCTCGCGGCATCGAGCCCTATGCCGACTCGCGCGGCATGCAGCACAACCTCGCGACGCTCTACGACGACATGAGCGCCGATGGCACCTACACGCCTGACGCCGCCGGCGAAGAGCGAGCGCTGGACTTCATCCTCCAGTACTCGCACATCACCCGGAACAGCGGCCTCGGCGAAGGCGCCTGGGCGAAGGCCGCCGAAAGGGGCATGGTCAAGATCAAGGCCGTCCAGCCTTCCGCCCTGGCAGTCGGCTTCAATTCCGTCTTCAGCGACTACACCGAGGACCGCCCGCTCTACTCGTGCGGCTGGTTCGTCGAACGGAAGAACCCCTGGCCGACTCTGACAGGCCGCCAGCAGTTCTACATCGACCACCAGTGGTTCCTCGAAGCAGGCGAAGAACTCCTCGTCCACAAGGAACCCGTCGATGCGGGCGGCAAGTACCCGCTCCGTATGACCGGCGGGCACACCCGCTGGAGCATGCACAGCATCTGGCGGGCCAGCGAGGAACTCCTGCGCCTTCAGCGCGGCGAGC
This sequence comes from Chloroflexota bacterium, assembly GCA_963169135.1. GTDB lineage: Bacteria > Chloroflexota > Dehalococcoidia > Tepidiformales > Tepidiformaceae > Amarobacter. The sequence goes on along the minus strand of CAUJEQ010000049.1, from coordinate 3,201 downwards.
CAGTCGCCTACATCTCGGTTGTCGATGCCCGCAGCCGCGGCATCAGCGACCACGACAATATCCGTGTGCACAACGATGTGGGCGCGTTCCAGCTGCGCGCGAAGGTCTCGCCGGCCGTCCAGCCGGGGACGATCATCGTCTACCACGCCTGGGAGGGTTACCAGTTCAAGGACTGGGCAACCCAGAACGACGTGACCGCAAGCCCCATCAAGCCGACGAACCTCGTTGGTGACTACGGCCAGCTTCACTACCGCATGGCCTCGTACACCATGAACCACGTCCCCAAAGAAGTGGCCGTCGATATCGAACGGGTGGAGGCAACCTCATGACCGCCGGAACACTGACCTCGGTCACCGCCGAGCGGTTGGGGGAGGCTTCGCCTCAGCTGCTCGCTCCCGCGGGCACGCCGTGGGAAAAAGTCAGCGAGACAACCGTCTCGCTGGCGCCAACCCCCCTTGATGCCCAGCCCTCCGCCTACGTGCGAACGTCGTGGGCGGGGCGGCCCCACGGGGCGCTGGCGAACGTCGGCCTCTCGGCCGTCGTGGCCGGCGATGCGCTCTACGTCCGGCTCCGGTGGGCGGCGCCCGAGCCTCGCCAGGCGATCACCGACAACGACACCTACGCCGATGCCTGTGCGGTGCTGTTTCCCCTCGATGGGAAGTCCGCCGAGCTGGCCACCATGGGCGATGAGCAGAGCCCGGTGCAGGCCTGGCACTGGCGCGCTGGCACAGCCCTGCCCTTCGTCATCACCGCAACCGGCCTCGGTACCGTCTCGCGCGTCCCGAATCACCCGGTCAGCGTCGGTGCCGCATGGGACAGTGGCTCCTGGTCGGTAGTTTTCAAACGCGGCCTCGGCGAGCAGGGTGTCCCCCTCGCCGCCGGCGCCAGCGTACCCCTGGGCATCGCGGTCTGGAGCGGCTCAAACAGCGAACGGGCGGGCATCAAAGCCCACACCCCGGCCTGGATCACCCTCAAACTTCCGAAGTAAGGACTGGACATCATGGCCACTGTCTCTTCCCGGCCGGCGCGTCAGCTGGCCATGGTATTCGACCTGAACAAATGCCTCGGTTGCCAGTCCTGCAGCATCGCCTGCAAGACGCTTTGGACCGACGCACCCGGTATGGAGTCGATGTGGTGGAACATCGTGAACACCATGCCGGGCGGCGGCACCCCGAAGAACGTCTTCTCTCACGGCGGCGGCTATAAGAACGGCGAGCCGGTCCCCGGCACGTTCCCACCGCTCCGTGAGTTCGGCGAGGCCTGGGGCTTCGACCACGAGGCGACCTTTAGCAGCGGCGGCAAGGCCGCCTTCCATCCGCTGGAGCGCGACGGTTCGAGCCCTGAGTGGGGCCCGAACTGGGACGAGGACATGGGTGGCGGCCAGTACCCCAACTCCTATTTCTTCTACCTCCAGCAGATCTGCGCGAACTGCTCCAAGCCGGCCTGCCTCGAAGCCTGCCCCCGTACGGCCCTCTACCGCCGCGAGGAAGACGGCATCATCCTCATCGACGAGGAGCGCTGCCACGGCTATCGCTTCTGCGCCGAGGCCTGCCCCTACAAGCGCATCTACTTCAACCCTGGCCGCGCGGTCGCCCAGAAGTGCATCGCCTGTTACCCGCGGCTAGAGGCTGGAGTGGCGCCCGCCTGCGTACGGCAGTGTCCCGGGCGCGTGCGCCACGTCGACTACATGGACAACCGTGAAGGGCACCCGTACAAGCTCGTCCATGAGTGGAAGGTTGCCCTTCCCCTCCGGCCCGATTTTGGTACCGAGCCAAACGTATTTTACGTCCCACCTCTTGCGCCCCCGGCCTTCAACGAGGCTGGCGAGTTCGACGAAACCAAGCCGCGCATCCCGGATGAGTACCTCCGCGAGATGTTCGGCCCGGGCGTTGAGAAGGCGCTGGAGACGATCCAGGTCGAACGCGAAAAGGCCGCCCGGGGTGAGCCCTCGGAATTGATCGACATCCTCATCGCGCGCGACTGGAACGACCTCCTCGGGCCTTTCACCACCAACCCGGCTGAGCTCGACCGGCCGCCGCGAGTGAGCTGATGATGTCCGGGCAATCCGGCCAGGCCCCACCCATGGCCGACTTCTACGGCCTCGTGGCCGAGTTACTCTCCTTCCCCGGACCGGACCTGGCTCGCGCGGTCCAGTCCGGGGACGTCCGGGGCGCGGTCGAGCACATCCTCGGCCACCTGCCTCTGAGCGACGCGCTTGCGCCGCTTGATGCGCTGGGGCCTATGGACGTGGAACCGCGGGACCTCGAATCGGAGTACATCAGGATCTTCGATGTCCCGGACGGCCCACCCACGCCGCTCTACACCGGCGTCTACGCACCGCGCCGTCGCGACGCGATGGAAGAGCTCCTGCGCATCTACAGGCACTTTGGGCTCACGATCGAGAGTAGCGCACACGACCTGCCAGACTTCGTCCCCACTGTGTTGGAGTTCCTCAGGTTCCTGACCTTCGGGCAGGATGCAGGGGAACCAGCGGCGCGTCCCGCCTTTGAGTCCGCCAGGGCGGATATCCTGGAACGGCATCTGCGGCCCTGGGCCGAACAGACCGCCAAGCGGCTCGCGGAGCGCTCAGCCCACCCCTTCTACCAGTCTATTGTCGTCGTCTTGAACGATGTCACAGGCGCGGATCTTGTTGCACTCGGGCGCGTTGGAGCCGAGCGCTCGGCGTAGAAGTCGACCACGGGCCGGGGTCGCCCGTGCCTGCGTCCATGAGGGTCCGATCTTCCAGGCGACCGAGGCCGGGATCCCCTGCGGGGGCCGGCCTCACGCTTCGCCGCGGGCGCACTGGCGGCCGCAGTGCCCCGTCAGTTGCTACCGAGCAGGTAGATCATGCCGTTGGCATCGGAGGATGCGAGCATGCCGGTGCGGAAGCGGTGGCCGGCGAACCGCTCGGGCGCTTCGTGGCCGTCGTAGCCGGTCATGAGTGATGGGGCAAAGACCGTTACTTCGGCCATCTCCACCAGCTCCCAGAGTGCCTGGATCGGCTGCCCTGTGCGCGGGTCCGAGGGCACAACGTGCGCGTTGGTCATCGGCAGGCCGACTGACTCGTCGAGGTACCAGGACTGGTGTGCGGCGAACACGGGACCGGTCTCCGGCATTCCCCAGAAGGTGAGAGCCGGGCACTCGAGGGCCTTGCTCACGCGTCTTCGCTGGTCCGGGTCGAACGGCCCGTCAACGGCGAGC
>CAUJEQ010000048.1 GCA_963169135.1 Chloroflexota bacterium | reverse complement strand
CCGCGCCAGAAGCGGCGGCGGCTGCGGCGGACGTACCAGTTCGAAAGGTCGTCGACGAACGCCTCGATGGCGCGCGCCGCGTCCGTCGGGTCAAACTCCTCAAGCTCGTCCGTCACCTTCAGGACGAGCGCATTGAGCTCGCTGAGGAGCCAGCGGTCGATCTCGGCGGCCGGCTTCGGACCACCGGGGGTGGGCTTGTAGCCATCGATGTTGGCGTAGCTGACGAAGAATGAGTAGGTGTTCCAGAGCGTGAGGAGGAAGCGGCGGAGGCCCTCTTCGACCAGGCCCGAGCTGAAGCGGCGGGACGAGCCGGCGGGGCTGGCGGCGTACATGTACCAGCGGGTGGCGTCGGCGCCGTGGGCATCGAGGACGGTCCAGGGTTCCACAGTGTTGCCGCGGCTCTTGGACATCTTGTTGCCCTTTTCGTCGTTGATGTGGCCGAGGCAGATGACGTTCTTGTAGCTGATGCTGTCGGGAATGGCTTCGGTGGCGCTGAGCATGGTTGCCTCGGCGTGGAGGGTGTAGAACCAGCCGCGCGTCTGGTCGATGGCCTCGCAGATAAAGTCGGCCGGGAAGTGCTTGAGGAATTCGTCCTCGTTTTCGAAAGGGTAGTGCCACTGGGCGTAGGGCATGGCGCCGCTATCGAACCAGGCGTCGGCGACTTCGGGGACGCGGCGGGCGGTGCCGCCGCACTTCTCGCAGCGGAGGAGGATGTCGTCGATGAAGGGGCGGTGGAAGTCGTCGAGGGCTTCGGCTTTAGCGGGGTCGATGGCGTGTTCGACTATCTCGGCCTTCGAACCGCAGCACATGGCGGCGGCGCAGTCATCGCACTTCCAGAAGGGGAGGGGCGTGCCCCAGTAGCGTTCGCGACTGACGGCCCAATCGATGTTGTTTTCGAGCCAGTTGCCGAAGCGACCGGTCTGGATGTGTTCGGGGTACCAGTTGATGCGGCTGTTGCCTTCGAGCAGCGATTCCTTCTGCCTGGTCGTGCGGATGTACCAGCTCGGCTTGGCGTAGTAGAGGAGGGGGGTGCCGCAGCGCCAGCAGAAGGGATAGGTGTGCTTGATCGTGGCCTTCTTCAGCATGAGGCCACGCTCCTCGAGATCGCGTTCGACGTCCCGGTCGGCCTGCTTGGCGAACTTGCCGGCGCCGGGGAGCCCGTCGGCCATCAAGCCGCGCAGGTCGATGGGCTGGACGAAGAGCAGGCCGTAGTCCTTGCCCGCCTGGAAGTCTTCGGCGCCGAAGGCGGGGGCGGTGTGGACGATGCCGGAGCCGTCTTCGAGCGAGACGTAGTCGGCGGCGACGACCTTGCGGAGGCCGGCGGTGGACTCGCCGGGTTCGAGCTTGCGGAGGTGTCCGTCGGGGGCGAAGCGCATCGCCTGGTGGCCGAGATCTTCCGGGCGGTAGAGCGGCTCGTACTCCATGCCCACGAGGAACGTGCCCGGGATGGTCATGACCGGCGTGACTTGCTCGCCGAAGACTTTTTCGGCGAGAGCCGCGGCGACGACGAGCAGGTCATCTCCGCGCTCGTAGATGCCGTACTGGGCATCTTCCTTCACGGCGAGAGCGACGTTCCCGGGGAGCGTCCACGGGGTGGTGGTCCAGGCGACAAGGGCCATGCGGTTGTTGAACGGCATGCGCTGCGGGTGGCCCCGCTTGAAGAGCGCCTCGTCGGTCACGCGGAACTTGACGAAGACGCTGGGGTCGGGGGTGTCGTCCTGGTAGCCCTGGGAAACCTCGTGGTCGCTGAGACTGGTGCCGCAGCGGGGGCAGTGGGGGGTGACGCGGTAGTCCTGGTAGACGAGGCCGTGGTCCCACATCTGCTTGAAGATCCACCAGCAAGTCTCGATGTAGTCGTTGCTGTAGGTGACGTAGGGGTCGTCGTAGTCAGCCCAGAAAGCGATGCGCTCGCTGAGGCGGGTCCACTCTTCGACGTAGCGGGAGACGGAGGTCTTGCACTTCGCGTTGAAGGCGGCGATGCCGTAGTCCTCGATTTCGGGCTTGGACTTGAGGCCGAGCTCCTTTTCGATTTCGAGCTCGACGGGCAGGCCGTGGGTATCCCAGCCGCCTTTGCGGGGTACGCGGTAGCCGCGCATGGTCTTGTAGCGCGGGATGAGGTCCTTGAAGACGCGCGAGAGGACATGGTGGATGCCGGGACGGGCATTCGCGGTGGGGGGGCCTTCGTAGAAGATGAAGAGCCGGTCTTCGGGGCGCTCTTCGATGCTGCGGCGGAAGATAGCGTTCCGTTGCCAGAACGTGAGGATCTCCTGCTCCATCTTCGGGAAGCTGACGCGTGAATCGACCGGCTTGAACATGGGTGTGGCCTCGATGCTGGTGGCGGGAACGGACAACCAGCGCGGGGGCGGTTGTCGTACCCTTTGGCGAATGCACGACTACAGCGAGCCAGGCGCACAAAAAAACGCGCGCGTCCCACTGCTGGGGACGAGCGCGTACGCCCGCGGTACCACCCCGGTTCCCTTCCGGAGAAGGGCACTCGTGGAGCGCCAACACGCCCCTGCCCCTGGTAACGGAGGGCTGCCGTCCGGGTCTACTCGAAGTCGTCAGTCGTTGGTCGTTAGTCGTTGGCCAGAGGGTGGCCAGAGACCGTGGACCGTGGGCTATCGACCGCTTTCGGCCGGAGGCTCGGGAGGGATGTTCGCGCGGGCTGCCCGTGCCCCCTTACACCAACCGGGGCTCGCTGTGCGGGCGTTACCGCGTTACTCGGCTCCGTCATCGCCGTTACCTGCCAGTGAAGCAGCGAGCATGGCTGCGTGTCAATGCTGAGCCACCACGGCCGCTGGTGGTGGCTGGCCGTTGTGGTAGCGGGTGCGCTGGCGGCGGCGGCCTGCGGGGCTGATGGCGAGGACGACGGTGGTACGTTCGTGCCGCAGGCGACGCCGTCGGCTTCCATATCGCCCATGCCATTCACGCCCCAGCCGACGCCTCAGCCGACCGAACTGCGGGTGGCCTTCATCAACCTGATGAGCCCGGTGGGCACGGACGCGACCAACACGATTCCGGCGGACACGTTCGAAGAGCGCCTGGGCCTGGTAATCGCGGAGCTCAAGGAGTTCAAGCCTGACATCGTGGGGTTCAACGAGGCGACGGTGACCGAGGCGCACGGGGACGCACGGGAGAAGCTGGCGACTGCGCTCAAGATGGAGCCGTTCTGGTTGCGGGCGAACCCCTGGTTCCCGACCCAAACGCGCGATGCCAACGACGCCATTGCGAAGCAGATCGGGTTCGAGGAAGGTGAGCTGGTGCTGGTGCGGAGCGACCGCTTCCCCCTGATCGGCGGGATCGACCCGCACTGGATCAACCCGCGCACTTCGGAGACAGAGGGGAGGGTGGCGTTCCATCTCAAGGTGCGCATCCCGGGTACCGTCGGGGAGGCGGACATCTACATCACGCACCTGACGGGCGGGGGCGATGCGGTGCGGACGCGGCAGGCCGCCTCGGTGGCCGAGTTCATCCGTTCGAGCAGAGGGACGGGGCCGGCGATCGTGATGGGGGACCTGAGCGACGTCCCGGAATCGGGTGCGTATGCGGAGTTCATGGAAATTGGCCTGCAGGACCCGTTCGCCGAGGCGGGAATTCCGACCTGCTGCCGCGAGTCGCCGGTGGGCGAGCAGAAACCGATGACGTTGCGGACGGATTACCTGCTCTCGGCCGGATGGTGGCCGGCGGAGACAGGCGCCATCGGCGAGGCGGCGATGAAACGGGTGGACGAGACCGAGTTGTACGCGAGCGACCACATCGGGTTGTTCGCGGTGTTCGCGTTGCCGTAGGGGTTGCGGGTTGCGAGCGTGGTGGAGGATTACGGCCCGCGCCGCTGCGCTGGCAGGGAGGTGTTGCACGCCATCCCTGGCGTGCCTCGGATTCGCGGGAGTTGGGGGCGGTGTCGAAGGGACTTGCAAGGACCGCGTAGGATGCGCTCATCACGCAGCGGAGGAAACAATGGCTACCGCAGAGTTTGCCGCCCCCTACCCGGTCGCGGTTGAGGTCCAGCCCGCCACCGAACCGCGGAACAAGATGACCATCGGCTTCCGCATCATCCTGGCGATCCCGCACCTGTTGCTGGTCGGCGGGCTGGGGTTCGCCGGCAGCATCGGCGCCTGGTGGCTGACGTACGGGGGGATGCTCTCGCTGGGCGTGCTCGGCGCGGTCGCGACGGTCTGCGCGATCATTTCGTGGTTTGCGATCATGTTCGCCGCGCAGCACCCGGTGGGGCTGCGCGACCTGTGCATGTATTACCTCCGCTGGCGGACGCGGGGCCTTGCGTACCTTGCACTTTTCCGCGACGAGTACCCGCCCTTCGGCGATGCGGACTACCCGGCATCGATCAACGTGGTGATGGCCGAAGGCGAGCGCGACAAGAAGTCGGTTGGGCTGCGCATCTTTTACCTGATCCCGCACGCGATCATCCTCTGGGCGCTTTCGATTGCGTGGACGGTGACGAGCGTCATCGCGTGGTTCAGCCTGCTGATTAACGGGACGTACCCGGAGAGCCTGTACAACTTCGGGCTTGGCGTGATGAGGTGGTCGCTGCGGGTAGAGGCGTACGCGTTGTTGCTGGTGGACGAATTCCCGCCGTTCTCGCTGGACTGAGGGGGCTGGCCGCCAAGGCGCTGAGGGCGCCAGGGGCGCGCCAAGAGGGAGCGTGGTGGAGCTTCACGGCCCGCGCGCTGCGCTGGCGAG
>CAUJEQ010000047.1 GCA_963169135.1 Chloroflexota bacterium | reverse complement strand
TCGCAGCGCATGCCGAAGTTGTTGCAGCCGAGGCCGACGGCGGAAACCTGCAGGCCGGAACGGCCGAGGTGACGGTATTCCATGGGGGGAACTCCTGAGCGTGGGGTGCACGTGAGTATAACCATGAAACGTGACGTGGACGTGAAGGTGAGGAAATGTACCCGCAGGCACCGCGGATCGGCCCTCCGGGAAGATCTTTCCTGCTAGGCTAACGAAATGGCTCGCTTCACCGAGGTACGGACGGCCCCGCGTACGGGCGCGTTCTCATCGCTGAAACACCAGCAGTTCCGCTGGATGTACGCGAGCAACATCGCCTTCTTCTTCGCGATGAACGGCCAGTTCGTGGTGCGTTCGTACCTGGCCTACGACCTGACGAAGAGCGAGTTTGCGCTCGGCCTTATCAACCTGGTGGTGGCGATCCCCATGCTCGTGGTCTCGCCGTTCGGGGGAGTCATCGCCGACCGCGTGGAGAAGCGCCGGCTGATTATGACGGGTCAGGCGGTGCTGGTCCTCAACGAGCTGGCGATCCTGGTGCTGTTGCTGACCAATCAGCTCGAGTTCTGGCACATGCTGGTGGCGGTGTTCTTCATGGGCTGCACGTTCCCGTTCATCATGCCGGCGCGGCAGGCCATCGTGGTCAGCATCGTCGGGCGGCAGGGGCTGGGGAACGCGATGGCGCTGCAGATGGGCGGGATGAACGCCGCCCGGGTGGTCGGCCCGGTCCTGGCCGGCTTCATCATCGCGCTCGCGGGCGTGCGCTGGGTGTACGTGGTGGCGGTGACGATGTACGCGATCGCCCTGTTCTCGATGTCCCGCGTCTCGAAGTCGCCGCCGGTCGAAGGGGCGGGGAGCAAGCCGGTACTTTCGGAGCTCTGGGGCGGCATGCGGTACGTGGCGGGCGACCCGCCGGTGCGCGCGCTGATGATCCTCGGGATCGTGCCGATGCTGCTGGCGATGCCGTTCCAGGCACTGCTGGTGGTGTTCGCGGAAGACATCTGGCACAAGGGTTCGAGCGGGCTGGGGCTGTTGCAGGCGGCTGCCGGGATTGGCGGGATCATGGGTTCGTTTTACGTGGCCTGGCGGGGCGAAACGCCTCGGAGGTTGCGGATGATGATGGCAAGCCTGCTGGCGTTCGCGGGCGGGCTGTTCCTGTTCGCCATCAGCCCGTGGTTCCTGCTTGCGCTACCGCTGGTGCTGCTGGCGGACGTTTTCGCGAGCATCTTCGTGACGCTCAACAACACGGCGGTGCAGCTCCTCATCCCCGACGAGGTCCGCGGGCGGGTGATGGCGCTGATGATGATGACGTTCGGCCTGACGCCGCTGGGCACGGTACCGGTGGCGGCGATGGCGCAGGCGTTCGGCGCGCCGACGGCGGTGGCGGTCGCCGCCGTGGTGACGGCCGGGCTCTCAGTGGCGATCCTGGTGTTGAGCAAGGCGCTGCGCGGGATTGACGCGACCAGCCAGGCGGCCCTGGAAGCGGACGCTGCCGCGGCTATCAGTGCCGACCCACCGCCGGGACCGGGACAGCCGGCGGCAGCGGCGCGGTAGCCGCTCGGGCCATCGTCCGCGGGCGATCGCCAAACGGCCACCATTCACGGGCATATCGGACGTTGCCACACCCGGCCAGGGTGGGGAAGATCGCCGCGTGGTTAGCGGTATCCGGATGGACGCCTGGCGAGCATTCCTCGAAGCGCATGCACATGTGATACGGCTGCTTGAGGCCGAATTGGAGGCGGAGAAGGCGCTCCCGCTGACGTGGTATGACGTGCTGGTGCAGCTCGAAGAGTCCGACGACCACCGCCTGCGCATGACGGACCTGGCCGAGCGGGTGCTCTTGAGCAAGAGCGGGCTGACTCGATTGGTCGACCGCATGTGCGAGTCGGGGCTGGTAAGCCGCGCGCCGGACGACAGGGACAAGCGGGGCCGCTGGGTCAGCCTGGAGTCTGCCGGACTGGCCCGGCTGCACGATGCGGCGCCAGTGCACCTGCGCGGCATCCAGGATTACTTTGCGGATCAGCTGAGCGACGGCCAGGCCGCGGCAATCGCTGAGCCGCTGCGCCGGATTGCGGATTCGGCGCGGGAGCGGGCGCGAGACACCTGACCGGGCCGCCCGACGGGAACCGCACTGTGCTGGAAACGTGCCAGACCGCTGGCGTAGCATGCGCGCGCACCAACACCGCGGAGGAATCGCCATGCCATGGATCGAAGTGGGCGGCACCGATATCTACTACGTCGAAGAGGGAAGGGGGCAGCCGCTGGTTTTCCTCCACGGCATGAGCTCGTGCGGCGAGGCCTGGTTCCAGCAGTTCGCCCACTTCAGCGACCGCTACCGCTGCATCGCCTACGACGGCGTGAACCACGGCCATTCGAGCAACAGTCCGCGCGACGAAGACGAGCCGAACCGGGCCGACGAACTGGAAGGGTTCCTCGCGGCAATGGGAATCGAGCGGCCGATCCTGGCGGGCAACTCGATGGGGGCGAACACGATCATCCGGTGGGCGGTCCGCCACCCGGGCGAGGCGAAGGCGCTTATCCCCTCGGGCATGGGTGTGCCGACCGGCGATGGCCCGGCGGCGCGCATCGCGGCCGACCCGCTCGACAACGAGACCCTCTTCCTGCCCATCGGCGACTCGCTGACCGAAGGGTTCAAGGCGGCCCAGCCCCGGATGTACGAGCGCTACCTGCGCATCCGGTCGACGGCGACGCGGCTGGAGGCGTTGCGGCATCCGCGCAAGGTGACGCGGGGGCTGCTGGGCGACCCCGCGGAGATGGCGGCCGGCGTGCCGAACATCACCTCGCCGATGCTGGTGGTGGTGGGCGGGCTCGACCGGCTGGTGCCGTGGGCGGAGCACCTGCACCGGCTCGTTCCCGGCTCCGAGTACCACGTGATCGAGGGGGCGCCCCACAACGTGTATTACGAAGCGGCGGCGGCATACAACGCGCGCGTGGACGCCTTCCTGGCGAAGGTGGGGTAGCGAAGCCGGGCCGGCTGGGGCGAGCCCCAGTGCACCGGTATTGACACAGGATTAGAATGTCGACTGTCGCAGGGCAGCGCGTGCCTGGCGGCCAGCAGGGAACAGCGAACGACGTCGGAACGGATTGCAGACAGCCTGCTGCGTGGGTTGTTCCGCACAGTGCCCTTGGAGTGCCCACCATGGTCAGGTTCCTTGGCGTCTTTCTCGCGCTGCTGCTGGCAAGCGCGTTCGCGGTCCAGCAGGATTCCGGTGCCATCGCGGCCCGCCCGGCTCTGCCTGTCGTGCCCGGAAAATACATCGTCGTTCTGCAGCCCGGCGTCGATGCGGCGAGCGTCGCCATCGGCCACGGCGCCATCCCGGAGCAGGCCTACAGCCACGCGCTGAACGGGTTCGCCGGGCAGCTTTCGCCGCGCCAGGTTGCGGCGCTGCGGGCCGACTCGCGCGTCCTTTCGATCGAAGCAGACCAGGTGGTCTCCATCGCCGACCAGACGACTCCGACCGGCATCCAGCGCATCTCCGCGCCGGGCAACGGGAACATCGATATCGACGGGGCTGACGACTGGCGCGTCGACGTCGACGTGGCCGTGATCGATACGGGCATCGACGCGAGCCACCCGGACCTGAACGTGGTCAGCAGCACCAACTGCTCCGGCGGCGCGCCCTGGAGATCGAGTTGTAAGAGCGGCGGGACCGACGACAACGGGCACGGGACGCACGTCGCCGGGACGATCGGCGCGCTCGACAACGGCACCGGGGTGGTGGGCGTTGCGCCGGGGGCGCGGCTGTGGGCGGTGAAGGTGCTCGACAGCTCCGGCAGCGGCTACATGTCGTGGATCGTCGGGGGGATCGACTATGTGGCGGCGAACTCGAACTCCATCGAAGTGGCGAACATGAGCCTTGGATGCGAATGCGCGAGCGCGGCCATGAACACGGCTATCAGCAACGCCGTCTCGAAGGGCGTCGTCTTCGTGGTGGCAGCGGGCAACAACGGCAAGGACGCCGGCACGTTCAGCCCGGCGAACCACACGGACGTGATCACCGTTTCGGCGGTGGCAGACTTCGACGGCGCGCCCGGGAGCCTGGCGGATCAGACCGTGAGCTGGTCGAGTTGCACGGAGAACGACGACGAGTCGCTCGCTTGCTTCAGCAACTTCGGAAGCATGGTTGAGATTGCGGCGCCGGGCGTCCTCATCCTCTCGACCGTGCCGGGCGGATACGCCACCTACAGCGGGACGAGCATGGCCTCGCCGCACGTCGCGGGGGCGGCTGCTCTGCTGGCAAGCCGGACCAACCCGGCGAACAAGGCTGGCGTGGAAACACTCCGCACGACACTGATGAACGCGGGCAACTTGAATTGGACTGACGACTCGAACGACGGCAGCAAGGAGCCGCTGCTCGATGTCTCGAACACGACTGTCTTCAACCCGGTGATGATCGCGGGGAGCGGGGGCGGTGGTGGTGGCACCACGAACGCGCCTCCGACGGCCAGCTTCACCTTTAGCTGCACAAACCTGGACTGCAATTTCAATGCCGCCGGGGCCGCCGGGTCGTCTGACTCCGACGGCACGATCGTCAGCTACGCGTGGAACTTCGGCGACGGCAGCACGGGCAGCGGCGCGACGGTTTCCCACACCTACGCTAGCGCGGCCACCTACACAGTCACACTGACCGTGACCGATGACGACAGCGCCTCCGACCAAGAATCGAAATCCGTGACCGTGTCCGCGCCCTCGGCCGGCGGATTTACCCTCAGCGCCACCGGCTACAAGGTCAAGGGCGTCCAGAAGGCCGACCTCACGTGGTCTGGCGCG
>CAUJEQ010000046.1 GCA_963169135.1 Chloroflexota bacterium | reverse complement strand
GAGCAGGTTCACGAAGAAGTCGTTGGTCAGGGTCTCGGGACGCCTGGTGAAGACGCCGAGTCCGGACTTGTCGTAGTTCGCGTTCAGGGCACGCATGCCGCCGACGAGGACGGTCATCTCGGGGGCGGTCAGTGTCAGCAGCGACGCCCGGTCCACCAGCAGTGCCTCGGCCGGCTTGCGGTTGCCGGTCCGCAGGTAGTTGCGGAACCCGTCCGCGGCCGGCTCGAGTACGGCGAAGGACTCCACGTCGGTCTGCTCCTGCGATGCATCCGTGCGCCCCGGCGTGAAGGGGACCTCCACAGCGAGCCCCGCGTCGTTCGCAGCCTTCTCGACGGCCGCGCACCCGCCGAGGACGATCAGGTCAGCAAGCGACACCCGCTTCCCGCCGGCCTGTGAGCCGTTGAACTCCGATTGGACCTGCTCGAGGGCCCGCAACACATTCGCCAGCCCGGTGGGGTTGTTGACCTCCCAGACATTCTGGGGAGCGAGGCGAATGCGTGCCCCGTTTGCGCCACCACGCTTGTCGGTGCCGCGGAACGTCGACGCCGAGGCCCAGGCGGTCGAGGCCAGCTGGGAGACCGTCAGTCCCGATGCGAGGATCTTTCCCTTGAGGGCGGCGATGTCCTGGTCCCCGACCAGCTCGTGGGTGACCGGAGGCACGGGGTCCTGCCACAACTGCGGCTCCGCGGGTACCAGCTTGCCCAGGTACCGCGTGATGGGGCCCATGTCGCGGTGGGTCAGCTTGAACCAGGCTTTGGCGAAGGCTTCGGCGAACTCGCCAGGGTTCTGGTAGAAGCGCCGCGAGATCGGCTCGTAGATCGGGTCCATCCGCAGCGCCAGGTCCGTCGTCAGCATGATGGGGGCGTGCTTCTTCGACGGATCGTGGGCATCGGGCACGGTGGTCGCGGCGGCCGGGTCCGTCGGGATCCACTGCCACGCGCCGGCAGGACTCTTGGTCAGGTCCCAGTCGTAGCCGAACAGGGTCTCGAAAAAGCTGTTGTCCCACTTCGTGGGCGTAGGCGTCCAGGCGCCCTCCAGCCCGCTGGTAATGGTATCGCCGCCCTTGCCGGTTCCGTAGCTGTTCTTCCAGCCGAGGCCCATCTCCTGGAGGGGGGCGGCCTCGGGCTCGGGGCCGACGTGCCCGGCGGGTGCGGCCGCGCCGTGGGTCTTGCCAAACGAGTGCCCGCCGGCGATGAGCGCGACGGTCTCCTCGTCGTTCATGGCCATGCGGCGGAAGGTCTCGCGGATGTCCTTTGCTGCGGCAAGCGCGCTCGGCATGCCGTTCGGGCCTTCCGGGTTCACGTAGATCAGGCCCATCTGCACGGCGCCCAGGGGATTCGCCAGTTCCCGGTCGCCGCTGTAGCGCTCGTCTCCGAGCCATGTCTTCTCGGTTCCCCAGTCGATCTCCTCGGGCTCCCATACGTCCTCGCGGCCGCCGGCGAAGCCGAACGTCTTGAATCCCATCGACTCGAGGGCGCAGTTGCCGGCGAGGACCATCAGGTCCGCCCAGGAGATCTTGCGCCCGTACTTCTGCTTCACCGGCCAGAGCAGCCTGCGCGCCTTGTCCAGGTTCGCGTTGTCGGGCCAGCTGTTGAGGGGCGCAAAGCGTTGTTCGCCGGACCCGGCGCCCCCGCGGCCGTCGCTGATGCGGTACGTGCCTGCGCTGTGCCATGCCATCCGGATGAAGAGCGGCCCGTAGTGGCCATAGTCAGCCGGCCACCAGTCTTGCGATGCCGTCATCAGCTCGATGATGTCCTTCTTCAGGGCATCCAGGTCGAGGGTCTTGAACTCCTCGGCGTAGTTGAACTCTGACCCCATCGGATTCGACGAGGGGCAGTTCTGGTCGAGAACCTTCAAGTTGAGCTGGTTCGGCCACCAGTCCCGGTTCGACATGGTCATTGCAGTTCTCCTTCTGGCTGTGCGCCGAATGCGTCGCAATCGATGCGGGCCCGCGTTTGCATTTGGGCCGGGATTTCTCAAGGCAACCCCGGGGCCGAGGTTCGGCCGCAGGGGCGGGATGGTGCCCGCGCGCGCCCGGGTGCCCGTTTCGCGAGCGATAGTAGCACCGCCAAATTCCCCAACGAGTGAAGGCGTGCGCGGTCGAGCGGTTGGTGAGGGCGTGTCCGCCGCTACCGAACCTCCCGGGCATGTCCGATACTAGCTCGTAGACTAGAAGCAGTCTAGATCTAGAGTGAGACTTTCGGGAGGAGACTCCACCTCGCCCGCTGCGCCCCAAATTGAACAGCGCATCGACGCTTGCGAGACTGACGACATGGCGACGCCACCTTCCACCGCCGAACTGCTGGCCCTGCTGGGCGCACGAGGGCTGGCTGCGACCACGCAGCGGCTGGCGCTGCTTTCGGCGCTGCTTTCGGTTGATGAGGGGCACGTGTCGGCGGAAGACCTGTACCGGGAGCTCTCGGACCGCTTCCCGACGTTGAGCCGGGCGACGGTCTACAACAACCTGGCGGCGCTCGGGTCGGCCGGGCTGATCGAGAAGCTGGATACGCACGATGGTTCGCGTTACGGACCCGTGGCCGGGCCGCACGTCAACCTGGTCTGCGTGGAGTGCGGCCGGATCAAGGACGTGCTGATCGACGATGCGGGCCTGGACTCGCTGGTGCGGCGGGCGGCGGAGGCAGGGCGGTTTTCGGCGCGGTCGGTCTCGATGAGCGTCTCGGGCATTTGCGACGAGTGCGCGGGGAAATCGCCCGGCGAAGTATAGATTCGCTCGTCGCGGCTCCCGGCCTCGCGTAGAGTGACCCCCGCAAGGAGAGCTGCATGACTGAGACAACGATACCGGTTGAGTTCCTGTTCACCATGACCGCGACGCTACGGCCGGACCCGAGCGTGCTGGCGAACGCGCCGCAGGGGACGCGCGTAGTGGTGACCGTGACCGGGGGCAGCTTCGAGGGCCCCCGGCTGCGGGGCACGGTCGACAACTCCGGCGGGGACTGGGTGACGATGCGGGCCGACCGGAGCATCAAGCTGGATGTGCGGGCGCTGCTGCACACCGAGGACGGTGCTGACATCCTGGCGACGTATACGGGGATCGGCACCCGGGATGGGGACGGCCTGGCGATCAGGACGGCGCCACTGTTCGAGACGGGCGACGAGCGCTACGCGTGGATGAACAACATCCAGGCGGTGGGCATCGGGAAGTCGGGCACGAACCAGGTGACCTACGACATCTATGCGCTGCGCTGAGGTTTCTGTACCGCCGGGGGGCGATGGGCTACGCTCGTTTGCGTGAGTGACGCCCTCATCATCGACGCGACGCGGACCCCGTGGGGCAAGTTCGGCGGGGCGCTGAAAGAGCACCGCGCATCGGACCTGGCGGCCCTGCTCATCCAGCGGCTGGTCGAGCGAAACGACGTGGGCCCGGCGGCCATCGACAACGTGATCCTGGGGCAGGTGCTGCAGGCCGGGGCGGGCCAGCTGCCCAGCCGGCAGGCGCTCATGGCCGGTGGACTGCCACCGGCCACGCCCAGCACGCTCATCAACAAGGTGTGCGGAAGCGGGATGCGGGCGGTGACGCTGGCGGCCGGCCTCATCCGCTCGGGCGAGAACCGGTTGGTGCTGGCCGGTGGCATGGAATCGATGAGCAACGTGCCCTACTACGACATGTACACGCGCTGGGGCGCACGGATGGGCAACAAGACACTCGTCGACGGGATGGTGCACGACGGGCTCTGGTGCGCCTTCGACGATGTGCACATGGCAAACCAGGCCGACGATATGGCCGCCCTGCGCGAGGTCTCGCGCGAGAAGATGGACGAATGGTCGGTGACCAGCCAGCGGCGCTGGGGCGCGGCCCAGGTGTCAGGCTACTTCGAACGCGAGATCACGCCGGTACCGAACAAGCGCGATCCGAATCACGTTGCCCTGGTGAAGGACGAAGGCCCCCGGCCGAACTCGACCGTCGAGCGTTTGGCGCGGATCAACACCGTCTACGGGACGAAGGCGATCACGGCCGGGAACGCGCCCGGCGTGACCGACGGCGCCGCGATGCTGCTGATTGCCTCCGAGGAAGAGGCGGCGCGGATGAAGGCGAAGCCGCTGGCCCGCATCGCCGGATGGGCGGAAACGGCGGGGCTACCGCGGGAGTTTCCGGTTGCCTCGGCACACGCCATCAACAAGGTGCTGGCGAAGACCGGGCTTTCCATCGATGACATGGCGGCGATCGAAGTGAATGAGGCGTTCGCGTGCGTGCCGCTGATCTGCGGGCAGGAGTTGAACTGGGACCCCGGCCGCGTGAACCGGCACGGGGGATCGGTAGCGATGGGCCACCCGATCGGGGCGAGCGGAGCGCGGCTGGTGCTGACCCTTGCCTACCAGCTGCAGGAGACGGGCGGAAAGTACGCGGCCGGCGCCATCTGTTCGGGAACCGGACAGGGCGACGCGATCCTCCTCGAAACGGTCTAGCCTCGGAGCTGGCGGACCATGCGGCGCACTTGCTGCAGGTGGCCGACATCGTGATTCGCAATCCATGTCCCGAAATCCAGGAGCGTCGCAACTGAGCCGAGCATGTTCGCGCGGCGGGCCCAATCGCGGGGGGTCAGGTCCTGGATGAGGGCAAGCGAGGCCGAACGCGAGTTGCGGAAGCGGTCGATGAGCGCCGGCGCGTCGAGCGCTTCGTAGCCCTTTCCGACGTGGAGCAACCAGGGCATGACCTGGCCATCGACGGGCGCATCGTTCTGGGCGAGGACGGCATGTACGCGAGCAGCGAAGAGGAGGTCGGTCTCGATGATGTGGGCGACCAGCTCCGAGAGGCTCCATTCGCCTTCGGTCGGGCGCACGGCGAGCATTGCAGGGGTTACCTCCCGGATCTCGGCTTCGAGGGCGGTGGGAGAGGAGAAGAGCGTTTCGAGGATGTCATGGGGATCCATGCGTCCCAGGCGTTCGGCGGTCTGGGCGTAGAACGGGGCGAACATCTCGAAATCGGGGGCAAGGGCGCCACAGACGGGACAGGAATCGGGACGGCGGCCCTCGGCGAGATAGCCGCAGAGATGACAGCCCCAGAGGAACTGGGCGACATCACGTTCGGAGACATCGGGTTGGTCCTGGAGGCTGACGAAGGCCTTGTCGAGGATCGCGGCGGCACTGGCGGCGGCGCCCGGCTGGGTCGAGCCGGGCATCTCTTCGGCGAGGAGGGAACGGGTGGAATCGAGCGCGTGCTCGATGACGGATGCGGGGGCGAGCGCGCCAAGCCGCTCGTGGGCAAGGCCGTGAGCGAGGGCACGGTGGGTGTGGGCAGTGGCGCGGAGGACCTTTGCCAGGTTGAACTGGCCATTCCGGACGGCTTCTTCAGCAGCGGCCAACGCCAGCGCTGCAAGTCCGGCCGACCGTTCGAGTGCGTCCTCGCTCACACCGGCACCTCCCGATAGCCCGTCCGGGCGGACTGTAGGCGCGGCATCCCGAGGGTTACCGTGATCTGCTTCACAGATCGAGTGAAAGACTGAGCGTCCCGCGAGGGCCTGCGGTACCCGGAACCAGACGAAGAACGGGCCAGCCTGGTTGGGCTGGCCCGTTGTATTGTCCCCGGTTCCGACGGGTTGGAGCGCTAGGCCTGGGTCTCGCACCAGAGGGTGAACGCGCCCTTGCTTTTCGCGCTGGCCTTGAAGTCCTGCCCGGCGGTGGCGCCTGCCGAGGCGACACGCAGGCGCGGGTCGGGGATGTCGAGGGCCTCGACGCGGCTAAGGATGTCGGCCACCTTGAAGTTCTCGTCCTCGATCGCGAGGACGGTGACGAGGCCGAAGAACCCGGCCGAGTTCTCAGCGTGGCTGAGGACGTGGCAGTGGAACGCCCAGAGCCCGGCTTCGAAGCATTCGATGATGCAGTCGAAACGGCTGCCCGGGGGCACGTCCATGTTGTCGCACTTGTAGGGTGGGTTCACCGGGTAGCCGTCGCGCTCGAACACTTCCATAGCCATGCCGTGAAGGTGCATCGGGTGGTACATCATGCCTTCGTTCATCCAGCGGACGAGGAGGCGTTCGCCCTTTTTCGCGACGATAGCGTCGGTGGCGGGGAAGCCCTTGCCGTTGAGCGTGAAGCCGAGGAGCGAGTCGTTCATGATGAGGACGACTTCCCGGTCGTACTGCGGGTAGGCCGACCTGTCCTGTGGTTCCACGATGAAGGCGCCGAGGAGGCCGCGGTTCACCTGGTCGGCCGAGTCGTGGTGGGAGTGGTACATGTGGGAGCCGGAGTTCCGGAGGGTGAACTCATAGGTGAAGGTGGCTCCGGGGTGGATGGGCTCCTGAGTGACGAAGGGGACGCCGTCCATATTGTTCGGGACGTAGATGCCGTGCCAGTGGACAGCGGTGCTGTGTTCGAGGTTGTTCGTGACGTTGATGCGAACGCGATCACCGACGGTGCCGCGCAGGATCGGGCCGGGGATCATGTTGTTGTAGCCGCGGGCCTTTTCGACCTGGCCCGGAGACACTTCCCAGTCGACCTCGTCGACGGTGAGGTCCCAGACCTTGACGCCGTTTTCGATGCGGGGTTCGAGCGGGGTGTTGCCACGGCCCTCGGTGAGGGCTTCCTTCTGGTTCTTCAGGAAGTTGACGACACCGGCCTGGTGGTCGGCATCGATTTTCTTCCATTCCTCGCTGATAGCCTCGGGCGTACCGGGCTGGGTCGCGGGGTTGGGGTCCGGCTTGACGTTGCCGGGGGCGATGCCGGACGGCTCGAGCCTGGCTCCAGAGGGGTCCTCGTAGCAGGCGGCGGCAATCATTCCGCCCGCGACAGGCAAGGCGGCACCGACGACGCCGGCCTTTCGCAAGAAGCCGCGCCTATCGAGCTTCACCTCCTGGATGGTTGGGAGATCGTTGAATTTGGGTTGGGACACGTTTCGTTCGGCCTCCTGCCATGAGATTTGCCAGCTTCCTGGCACGTTCGCAGGTGTCTGCGAGCCGAGGGCGCGGCGGTGGAAGGCCGCCGGCCATCAGGCCTAATTGTGACGGATTTCTCAAATTCCTGCGCCGGGGGGCCATCCGGGAAGGGCCGAATGGCGCTCGCACCGTGGGCGAACATGGTTCATGCTTGCGCAAACACCCAGCGAATGAGGTTTCCGATGGCAGAGCAACGCCCCATCCTGGTGCCGCTCGACGGCTCGAAACTGGCGGAGAACGCGCTCCCGGATGCAGCGT
>CAUJEQ010000045.1 GCA_963169135.1 Chloroflexota bacterium | reverse complement strand
GGATGGGCGCACCTACACGGGCCGGGCCGCGGACACAGACATCATCGTGGCGAGCGCCAAGGCTTACATGAGCGCCCTCAACCGGATGCTCCTGGTCTCGGCGCGAAACGACGAGGTGCGGGCCAATCCCTAGCAGCGCCGGTTGGCCATCCAGTGACTCACGCAGGGGGTCCCGCGTCTTCCGGGGCCTCCTGCTCGCGGTCGTGGCCGCCATCGCGGTATCCCTCGCGGGGTGCGAGAAGAAGGACGCCTCGTACACGACTTCGCCGTCGCTGAAGGCGCTGGTGGGCACGACGACGGGGAACGTCGCTTTCCGGCCGGAGGAACCAGCGCCCGGACCGGTCGAGCCGCCCGCGGACTGGCAGGTTGAGTTCGCGTTGGCGCGGTTCGCCGAGCTGGAAAACGGGAACCCGGCCCTGGAAATCGTGATGCAGGTGAAGACCCGCCCGGGCACGGGCATGGAGCTATGGGTCAGTGATGAGGCCGGCACGGTGGCGCGCTGGTCGGGCGGATCCACGGCCGTGTACGTGGGCACGGTCTGCTTCCAGCTCGAACTGGAGCGCGAGGGCGAGGCGGTTCCGCTCGGGAGCGGCAAGCACACGGCCACCCTGGTCTTCCGCGAGCCGGTCGACGGGGTGATCGCGGCCCGGCAGATGGAGATCACCCACACGACGCCGGTGCTCACGGGCGAGACGCCGACCGCGGGCAGCACCGTCTTCTCGACTGCGTGGGCCTGCCGCCGGGGGCAGTAGTCAACCGCCAGGACGCCAAGAGCGCCAAGGCCGCGCCAGGTGTTGAGAGGAGGACCAGGGTCTCTGCGGGGCCCTATCGGCCCGACGGTGGAGTCGGTTCTTCCGTTTCAAATTGGCGGCCCTTGGCGCCCTGGCGGTTAGTTTCGGCGGCGGAGGGCGATGAGTTCGGCGGCGCCGAGGACGATGAAGGCGTCGGCGGCAAAGGCCAGGAGCCAGCGGCCCTCGGATTCGAAGCGGTCCCACCAGATGAGCAGCGCCAGCCAGGCGAGCACGCCGCCCGCGATGTTCGCCCACGCGAGCCCCGTAACGCCCTTGCGAGACGGTTCCGCCGCCCGGGCGAGCGGCACAATCGCAACTGCCGCGACGAAGAACACTGCCGCCACGATGTAGATGATCGTGGTCGAAAGGTCGAACCAGCGGTCGGCGAAGGTGGCGGTCGCGAGCAGCACGGCTCCGGCGACGGCCTCGAAGGCAACGTCGGCCCAGAGGACGCGATTCAGCAATGGCGCTTGGCCGCGCGTTTCATCCTGGAGCATGGGGACACCTCCGGGTTACGAGGTTAGCAGCCTCACAGCAGCACCATGTTGTCGCGGTGGATGACCTCATCGCCATACACGTAGCCGAGGGTCTCGGCGATCTTGTCGGAGCGGAGGCCGCGGATCTGGGCGAGTTCCTCGCTGGCGTAGTTCACCGTGCCGGCGGCGACGCGGTTGCCCGCGGGGTCGCGAATCTCGATCGCCTCGCCGCGGCCAAAGGCGCCGTTGACGGCGGCCACGCCTGCTGGGAGCAGCGAACGCCCCTGCGCGCGGAGTGCGGCCGCAGCGCCAGCGTCGACGACGATGTGGCCGCCGCGGCTGATGTTCCCGAGGATCCAGCGCTTGCGGCTTTCGAGCCGGTCACCCGGGGCGGGGAAGAACGTACCGTTCATTTCGCCCGAGGCCAGCGCCACTAGCACCCCGGGGTCCTTGCCGCTGGCCACGACGACATCGACACCCGCCTGGGTAGCGATGTGGGCAGCGCGGAGCTTGGTCGCCATGCCGCCGGTACCGGGCCCGTGCGCGCCGCCGCCCAGCGCCTCGACTGAAAGGTCGATACGTTCGACGCGGGAGAGCAGCTGCGCTTCCGGGTTCGTCCGGGGATCCGAGTCGTAGAGACCTTCGACATCGGTCAGGATGGCCAGGAGGTCAGCGTCGATGAGGTTCGCGACATAGGCGGAGAGGCTGTCGTTCTCGCCGATGCGCGTGGCGAGGACCTGGTCGAGCGCGACCGCGTCGTTCTCGTTCACGATGGGCACCGTGCCCGCGTCCAGCAGGTCGCGGAGGGTGTTGCGCGCGTTCAGGTAACCGAGCCGGTCGGAGAGGTCGCGGCGGGTGAGGAGGACCTGCGCGACGACGGTGTCGTGCCAGTCGAAGAGTTCGTCCCAGCTCTGCATGAGGTGGCTCTGGCCGACGGAGGCGATGGCCTGGCGACTGGGTGAGCGGCCCGGCTCGAGCTTGCCCCGCAGGCGGTGGCGGCCGGCCGCCTGGGCGCCGCTCGAAACGACGACGACGCGGCAACCCTGTTCGCGAAGGCGGACGACCTGGCCGACGAGCCTCGACATCGCCTCGAGGTCGAGCCGGTCGGACCCTGCGGTCAGCAGGCTGGTGCCGAACTTGGCGACGATGCGGCGGTAGCGCATGCGCTAAGAGTAATGAGGAATGCGGTATGGGGCATGAGGCACGAGGGCGGCGGCCCCCTGCCCTGCACACTTGCGAATCAGGGGCTACGGTGCGTCGAAGTAGAGGTCGTTCGCGAGGAACGGGTTCGGGTCGGCGCGCAGCCACTTGACGCCGGCGGCGGCATCGACTTCGAAGTAGAGCCAGCCCCGTTTCTTTCCACCGGGGGTGAGGTCGTTGTAAACGATGTCGATCGCTGACCCTTCGGCGCCCGTCCAGAAGGTGCGGCTGTGCTCCTGGTCGGTCGTGTCGCGGAGGGTCCAGTCGAGCGAAGTTACCTGGGTCGTGCCGACGTTTTCGACCTCCACCTCGAACCCGATCCACTTCTTGCCCGGCGCCGGCTGGATGAACTGGTTTGCCGAGGGCACGTTGTCAACGACCTGGAGGATGGTGACCTTCGACTTCTTGCTGCCGTTCCCTTCTGGCGCGATGACGCCGCTTGCGCCAGTGGCGAGCGCGACCCGGACATCGGCGCCGGTGTCGGGCGTGTCGTCCGCGGCATCGTTGAGGGCGACACCGAGGGCGACGAAGAGGAGCACGAAGAAGAGGCCAATCGCGGCAATGATGCCGAGGCAACCGAGGAGCCCCCACCTGAAAAGCCCGCCGCCGCGTTTCTCCGGAGGTGGCGCGACGTTGCCCGCGATGATGGCGCTGCGACGCGCTTCGTACTCCTCGGGGGAGATGCGTCCTTTCGCCGCGAGCTTGTCCAGCTCATCGAGCAGTTTCTCCGTCGCAGACTTCGCCATGTTGTTCCCACCACTACGTTTTGGCGGGAGCATGACGGGAATGCACGACAGCTCATGACGCGATGGAGGGGGCAGTCGCGGGTGCTGCGCCACATGGTCAACGCTCAGCGTTAGTTCCCAGGCCGGCGCCTACTCGGCGTCGGGGTGTTCGCCACCTTCGATAGAAATGCGCGGCACAAGCCGATCGAGCCAGCCCGGGAGCCACCAGTTCCATTCGCCCATGAGTTCCATCGTCGCGGGGACGAGGAGGAGCCGGACGACCGTGGCATCGACCAGGACCGCGACCGCGAGGCCCAGGCCGAACTCCTTCACCACCCGCTGGTCGTTCAGGACGAAGCTGAGGAAGACCACGATCATGATCGCGGCCGCGGCGGTGATCACGCTGGCGGTTGAGGCGAGCCCGCGCGCCACCGAGCGCGCATTGTCGCCCGTGCGGAGGTACTCCTCGTGGATACGGCTCACGAGGAAGACCTCGTAGTCCATGGAGAGGCCAAAGAGCACGGCGAACAGCATCATCGGGAGGAACGATTCGATCGGGCCCGTGGACCCGGCGCCAACGAGGCTTCCGCCCCACCCCCACTGGAACACGGCAACCACCACGCCATAGGCGGCCCCGATGGAGAGCAGGTTCATGAGCGCGGCCTTGAGGGGGATCATCAGAGAGCGGAAGACCACCATCAGGAGCAGGAAGCTGATGCCGATGACCAGGGCGAAGAACAGCGGCAGCCGCGAACCGATGCGGTCGGCGATGTCGATGCCGCGGGCAGTGGCCCCGCCAACGTAGGTCTCAATCGCCGAACCGTCTGTTGCCGCGGGCAGGATATCGTCGCGGAGCGTGTGGACCAGGGCGGCTGTCTCGGCCGACTGGGGAGAAGTGGCCGGGACCACGGAGAGGACGGCCACGTCGCCTGCCTGGTTCACGATCGGCGGGCTGACCGAGGCGACGTTGGGTGTTGCGGCGATGGACGTGCGGATGCCGGCAGCTTCTTCTGCCGATGCTCCCGAAAGCACCACCTGGAGCGGGCCGTTCATGCCGGGGCCAAAGGCATCGGCGATGTAGTCGTAAGCGCGGCGCGTGGTGGTTGTGGTGGGGTTGTTGCCGGCATCGGCCGAGCCGAGCCGCATGTCGAACAAGGGGATAGCCAGCACGACCAGGATGATGGTGCTGACACCCAGGAACAGGTACGGCCGCCGCATGATGGCGTAGCCGAGCCGGTACCAGCCGCTGTCTTCGTGAGCGACGCGCTGGGCTGCGGTCCGGCGCTTGCCGGCCCGCACGATGGCTCCGCCGGTGATGCCCAGGAGAGCCGGCAACAACGAGAGCGCGGCAAGGACCGCGACGGCGACCATCGTGGCAGCCGCGAGCCCCAGCCAGCCGACGAATGGGATGCCCATGAGCCCCAGTCCCAGGAGCGACACGATCACGACACCACCGGCGAAGGCCACCGATTTGCCAGCGGTGGCGACGGCGATGCCGGTGGCTTCCTCCCCGTCGTGCCCGGAGAAGACTTGCTCGCGGAAGCGGGCCACGATGAAGAGCGAATAGTCGATGCCGACGCCCAGGCCAAGCATGGCGGCGATGTTCGGGGCGAACTTGCTCAGGTCGATCGCGGCGGTCATGGAGTAGATCACGGCGAACCCGATCGCGAGGCCGGACATGGCGCTGGCGATCGGGAGGACGGTCGGGGTGAACGCGCGGAAGAGGAGGTAGAGGATGACGAGCGCGGCGATGATGCCGAGCACGGTGGATTCGTTGGGCCCTTCGCGCTCCTGGGCAGCCGGCACGGGACCGCCGAGCTCGACGGCCAGCGAGCCGGACCGGGCTTCCCCGGCGAGCGTTTCGAGCGCCTCGGCGGACTCGGCGGGCACGTCGTCGGCGCCCTGGGCGTACTGCACACGGGCAATAGCGACCGTCCGGTCCTCGGAGACGAGGCCGCCGGCCGGGGCGAAGGGTGACGAAACGGCCACCACGCCCGGGATTGCGGCCGCCTCTTCCGCGAGTGTTTCGATCGCGGCTTTCGTGGCGGGCTCATCGATGCCGCCGGGTGCGCTGAAGACCACGTCGGCGTAATCGCCCGAGCGCTCAGGGAACGAACTCTTGAGTTCGTCCACGGCCAGCTGCGATTCAGCCCCGGGGAGCGTCAGGGTATTGATCGTCCCCTCGGAGATGGCGCGGGCGGTGAGGCCAATGGCGATGCCAGCGACGATCCATGCTCCGAGCACATACCAGCGCTTGCGGTAGGCAAAGCGGCCCCAGCGTTCAAGCATGCTGCGATTTTGGTTCATGGTGATACCGTTCCTCGTGCGTTGCTTCCATCGTGCACCTGCGGCGGTCCGAATTCCCGGACTTTAGTCGCTTTTTCCGGGGGCGGTGGATGACCGTGCGGTGTTCGGGGGCATGATCGAGGGGTGGGGCGGCGCGTAGGATGCAGGTATGTCGCCAGGAACCACCCGCGCCGACTTCGCCGAACGGCTCCGGGCGATCCCTTTCTTTGCGCGGCTGGCAGCGGATGAGCTGGCCGCACTCGCCCGGGAGGCCGACTGGCGCGAGTACGCACCCGGCGAGGTGGTGTTCCTCGAAGGTGAGCCGGCGCCCGGGCTCTTCCTCCTCGATTCCGGCCATGTGAAGGTCGTGAAGGCATCGGCCCAGGGTCGCGAACAGTCGCTCGAATTCATTGCCCCCGGACAGCCATTCAACACGGTCGCGGTGTTCACCTCCCACCCCAGCCCGGCCACAGCAGTCGCGCTCGAAGCCTCGGCGGCGTGGATGCTGCCGCGGGCGCCCATCAGGCGGCTGCTCCGCGAGAGCCCGGCCTTCGCCGAGCAAGTCATCGAGAGCATGGCCGACCGGATGGTGTCGCTGGTCGGTCTCGTGGCGGACCTCGCACTCCGGTCGGTGATGGAGCGGCTGGCCCGGCTGCTGATCGAGCAGGCGGTCGATGGCGTGGTGCAGCGGCCGCGCTGGTACACGGTGCCGGAACTCGCCTCGCGGTTGGGGACGGTGCCGGACGTGGCGCAGCGCGCGCTGGGGAAGCTCGCCGCCGATGGGATGATCGACGTCAGCCGGCGCGAGATCCGGATCAAGGACCGGGGCGCTCTCGAAGCCCTGGCGGGCTGATCTTCAGTCCGCCGCCCACTTCCTGTAGGACGGCCAGGCCGAGGCGGTGCCCCAGCCCTGCCAGCTTGTGTGCAGGGCCCGATCGATGCCCAGTTCAAACAGGGCTTCGAAGTCGTGCAGGCCGAGCCTCCCTCCGGAGGCGGCTGTCACGGCGGAGCGGGCGCCGGCGTTTTCCACCTCGCGCGCCGGGCCGGTGATGTAGAACTCCTCGCCGCCTTCGGGTGCGGCAGCGGCGTGGAGAGCGTAGCGCCCATCACGGGCAAGGTCCCGGTACTTCCACGACATGCGCACGACGAAGAGGTACAGGCGCCCGCCAGCCAGCACCGGCATGACCGGGTGGACGCGGGGGCCGCCGTCTTTTCGCACCGTGGCAAGGTAAGCAACGCCCTCTCCCGATGGCCGCAGGAGCCGCTCGCCCGCTTCAGCCATGGCGGGTTCGGCGACGGTCAGGTCTTGCCAATGGGCCGTCACGCTTGCGCTTGCCACTTCAGGTAGCGCGGAGGCCACTGGGGCTCCACTCCCCGGGGGTTGTAGAGGGAAAGCAGCGCGCGGTCGATGTCGAACTCAAACGTCCATTCCTCGCCGCTCGATGTCGCCCCGGCAGCGTGGTAGACCTCGCTGACCCGGGCGATGACGGCGGCGTCTTCAATACGTCGTGCGTTGCCCGCGAGCATGAACTCGTCGTCCCGGTCTTCGGGAGAGAACGCGTGGAGGGCGAACTGTCCGCTGCGGACAAGATCGCGGCGCTTGGGCGAGTCACCGATAAGTCCGTAGATGCCGCCGTCCGTCACGACGGGGCAGAAGGGGTGGATGCGGAGTCCGCCATCGGCACGGACCGTGGCGAGGTAAGCCAGCCCGGGTCCGTACTGGTACAGCAGGGCGCGGCCGCCGCGGGCTATCTCGGGCGCGTCGGTTTCGAGTGTCTGCCAGCGGGCCATGTGGGCACTCCCGGGAAGAATTGGGGACAAGATTAGTATCCCGCGGGTGCGACATCTCCTGTCGGGCGTTCGCCCCGGGGCTTGCATGCCACACCGTCGCCCCGCTGCGGATCGCGAAGGACGGGCCGTCGCGAAGTTCGGCCCGCATGCGACGCCGGAGGCCCCGGGAGTCACATCGGCGATCGAATCGCCGCCGGGATGGGGCGGGCGGGCGGCGACGCTACCAGGTGATCTTGCGAAGGCGCGAGTCGCTGAAGATGTAGACCTCACCATCGCGGACGGCAAATGCGCTGGCCGCGCGGAAGTCCTTGTGCCTGTACTGCCGGTCGAAGGCGCCATCGCGGCGGAAGACGACGACGCGGTCGTTCGGGGCATCGAGGAGGCCGACCTCGTTCTTCGAAAGCGCCTGGGCCGTTTCCGGCGCCACCAGCGGCTTATCGATGCCCGACTGCGAGAGCGTGAGGGCGACCTGCCCGTTGATGAAGCGATGCAGGGTGCCCTGCTCGTCGCTGGTGATGATCTCGGTGTCAACCATCAGGCGGCGGGCGTTGGCCAGATCGTCTGTTGCGAGCGCCTTCGCGGGCGGGTTCGGGAAGCCTGTCTCGTTCTGGGTGTAGCGGAAGACCGTCTTCTGGGCAGCATCCAGGACAAAGAGGTCGCGGCCGTTGACGGCGATATCGGTGATGGTAAGACCCGAGCCAGCATTGAACGCGACCGCGCGCAGGCCGCCATCATCCGAGTAGGCCCAGAGGTGGTTGAGGCTGTCGGCGACGAGGAGGACGGGGCCGCCGAGGTCGCTCGCATCGAGGCTGGCGATCGCGACCGGCCGTCCGCGCTGCTGCTCCTTGTCCTCGGTGTAGACGGCGAATGGGTCCCCACCGGCCAGCGGCAGGGCGATAACCTGGGAGGAGTTCGTGTCGAGCACGAACGCGGTGTCAGGCCCGATGGTCATCCGGACCACCGCCACCGCCTTCTCTCCGAACTGTTCGAGGGTGGCGATGACTTCGACGTTCGCGGGTTCGAGGACGTTGTCCATCACCTGGAGGGCGCCGGCGACTTCGTTGAAGAGCTGCTCGGCCTGCTCATTCGACGAGTCGAGTTCGCGCGCCTGGAGGAGCATCGCCTGGGCTTCGTTGAGGGCAATGCGTTTTTCCGCGGGGTCGGGGACGACGCGAGCCGTGGCGAGGCGCTGTGCGGCGTTGTCCATGAGCTCTACGTAGCGCTCGGCGTCGTCGCCTTCGAGCATCCGGGGGACAGTGACAATACCCACCAGGAGAAGGAGGACACCAAGGCCGATGGCGATGACGAGCCAGGTAGGCGGAAGCTGGGCGCCGGTAGCATGGCGATTAAAGGAGTGTGTGCTCTTCCAGCGGCCGCCGGCGGAATCGCGCATGCGGACGAGCGAGCCGCCGCTGTTGATGGCGGCACCGGCCTCGCTGGCGATGGTCTCAGAGGCGGGCGTGGTGGATAGCCTGGCCCGGCGGCCGGCTGCCAGGTCATCGACGAGGGGCAAGTCTTCGTTCAGCACTTCCGGCCGGGTTGGCGGAGCCCCGGGTGGCACGAGGCCACGGGTGAAGCTCTCGCGGCGGAGATGCCGGCGCGAATCGCCCGATCCGCCCACGTTCAGGGGCGAATCCATGGGCGCCGCCGCGGATGGCGCTCTCCATGCCGGACGGTTCGCCAGCGGCGCCGAAGGCATGGCGGTCGCCAGCGAACCCACGGCGGCGCGAGAGACCGCGGCGCGGGCATGGGTATCGGCGGCGATGCGGGCGAGCGTTGCCGTTGTCTCACCCGAGGCGCGTAAGAGGGGTGCGGGCGCCGCTTCCACCGCCTCGGGGACCATTTGCTCGATCTGCCGGCGGGGCGAGATCTCGAGCAGCTGGCGGCGGGCGGTGAAGACGATGTCTTCCCTCTCGTCTTCGATAAACAGGCTTGGCTGGTAGGTTGGCGCATCGTCGAGGTGGCGAACCGGTGGTGGCAGCCCCGCGGGGGTCGTCGCATCGATCATCACGTCACTCTCCGCCGCTTCTCCCGAGGATTCGGCGGGGGCCTGGCCCGGGCCTGTGACCAGCAGCACGGTCAGGTTGCGGAGGTGCTGAACACGGCGGTAGATGTCGGGGAGGATCTGATCGGCGGGCAGCCCCAGGATGCCGCCGATGAGTTCGTCGTCGAGTTCGGCGAGTGCCGGGGTCGAGATCATGAGGAGGCGGTCGCCGGGCGCGAAGGGGATGCGCGTGAGCTGCGGCTCGGCGTGAGCCGCTCCAATCGGCCGGCCGTGCTCCTCGTCGGTGACGTACGGAGTGACGCCGCCGCCGTGGTAGTGGAACGCCACGGATGGTCCGCCCTGGGCGATGACGGCCTGGTCGCCGCGGCGGCCAAAACAGCTGAGACCGATGCTCACCCGGTGCTGGGCGATGCTCTTGCGGTTCCAGTCGGAAAGGTTGCGCTCGGCATCGGCGAAAAGCCGGCGGAGCGAGCCGGTAAGGCTCATGTCGAGCCCGGTGAACGCCTGTCCGATGGCTGAGACGACGTGACCGGCGAACGCCTCGCCCGCCGGCGTTGTGCCTTCAGCAAGGATGAACAGTTCCGCGCGGTCGTCGGCGGGACCCTTGCCGTGGAAGACCCCGGCGTTGGGTCCCCGGTCGACCGGTTCGTGATCGACGATCGCGAACTGGCCAACCTGGAGTGGCTCGGTCAAAGGAGACCGTCCTTTTGCTACCAGGATTGGACACGGGGGAACAGCGTCGGTACCGCCCGCCAGCAAAACTGGCAAGCCCCCGCCAGCACCGAGCAATCACTATACCACCGCGTTTCAGGAGTAGAGCAACCGATTGTGCATGGTGTCACCAGGGGTTTCGCCGGTTTTTGAACGGGAATTCCCTCAGTTGCGGGGAACCGCGGCTCACTTCCGGGCGAGCGTTGTGAGCGCTTCGCCGCCGAGCCTGTAGGTGGTCCACTCATCCATGGGGACGGCGCCGAGGGCGCGGTAGAACTGGATCGATGGCTCGTTCCAGTCGAGGACGGCCCACTCCAGGCGGGCGCAGCCTCGCTCAACGGCGAGGCGGGCGAGTTCGGCCAGGAGCGCCTTGCCGTACCCCTGCCCGCGGAACTCGGGCCGCACGAACAGGTCCTCCAGGTAGATGCCGGGTTTGCCTTCCCAGGTGCTGAAATTGTGGAAGAAGAGCGCGAACCCGGCACTTGCCCCGTCGCCGGTCTCGGCGAGGATGACCTGGGCATAAGGCCGGGGGCCGAAGAGGTGGCGGCGCATCTCCTCGGGATCGAGCCGGACCGCTTCGGGCTCACGCTCGTACTCCGCGAGCGCGTGGATGAGCTCGACGATGGTGTCGAGGTCGGCTTCGGTTGCCAGCCGGAGGGACACGCTACTCCTCGACCAGTTCGACTTTCGAGACGGTCGCGCCTTCGCGGGCGATCTTCGTGACGAGCGAGCGCCCGCCGTAGCCCGCGGACTCGGCGCAGGCCAGCATCGCGGCCGCTACCGCGCGAACCGGCTCTTCCGGACAGATGGCGGCGATCGAGCTGCCGGCCCCGCTCAGCCATGCCGCATGGGCTCCTGCGCCGCGAGCCGCCGCGAAAATGTCGAACATCGGTGGAAAGAGCGCTGCCCGCTGGCGCTGGTGGATCCGGTCGTCGGTGGCCTCGTTCAGGAGGTCGAGCCGGCCGGCGGCCATCGCCGCCACGAACAGGGCGGCGCGCCCGGTGTTGTGCACGGCATCGGCCTTCGAATAGACGTCCGGGAGGGCCTTGCGCGCTTCCTTGGTCGCCATGGAGTGGTCGGGGATGAGAATGGCCAGGTGGGCGTCCTGCGGATACCGGGCAGGGGCATGCACGTAACTCCCATCGGCGCCCTGCACGCAGACCTGGAGCCCGCCGAAGAGCGCCGGGCAGGCGTTGTCGCCGTGGCCCTCCAGGTCGCTGGCGATGTCGAGCATCTGGGCTTCGCTCAGCGCGCCGCGCTCGTATTCGTTGACGGCGACGACGCCAGCAACGCGGGCCACGGCGCTGGCGCCAAGTCCGCGGCCCAGGGGAATGGCAACGTTGTAGCGTGAGCGGATCCCGTGGGGCGCCTGCCTGCCCAACCGGAGGTACGTCTGCTTGATGGCGGTCAGTACCATCTTCTCGCCGACATCGTCGGTCGGGGGCTGTTCGGCCCCGGAGAAGGTGACGGTAATCGAGGCGAACAGGTCGAGCGCGAGGCCGAGGCAGTCGAAACCGGCGCCGAGGTTGGCGCTCGTAGCCGGGACGCGGACAGTGATGGCGGTTGGTTCCATTGGGGCATCTTTCCGGTAGCCGGAGCGTCGATGATAGCAACGGCTGAGTAGCGGGCCACCCGGACGGGGGCAAACCCGGGGGAACCGTATTCTCTGTGACATTTTGCCGTGAGATAGTGGCGCCGACTTTGAGGGAGGTCTCCGATATATGCAGTGGAAGAAGCAGATTTCGATTGCCGTGCTTGGCGTACTGGCCGCCACGGCCCTCGTCACGGTTGCCTGTGGCGACGACGATGACGACGACGATGGCGGCGGCGGCACTGACCTGACTGCGGCCAGCGTCGATTGCAAGGACCTGGGCGTCACGGCGCCGGCACGCATCAAAGATGCGGGCAAATTTGTTGTCGCTTCGGACCTGAGCTACGCCCCGATGGAGTTCGTGAAGGAAGGGACCAACACGCCCATCGGCGCAGATGTTGACATCGCGAACTGCATCGCCGAGGCCTGGGGTGTGACGGCGGACGTGCAGAACACACCGTTCGACGCGATCATCCCGGCACTCACCAGCAAGAAGGCCGACGTCATCCTGTCGTCGATGACGGCTTCCGAAGAGCGCAAAAAGGTGGTCGATTTCGTCGAATACTTCGAGGCCGGCTCGGGCATCCTGGTGAAGGAAGGCAACCCGTCGAAGATCGCGGGAGTGGCCGACCTCTGCGGTCTGAAGGTGGCGATTCAAGTCGGGACTGTCCAGATCGACGAAGCCGAAGAACAGAACGCGAAGTGCGAAGGCAAGAAGATCGAGACGCAGACCTTCGAGCAGAACACCGACACCATCACCGCGGTGAGCACCGGCCGGGCCGATGCCGCCCTGATGGACTTCCCGGTGGCCGGCTACGGCGCGCAGAAGGTGAAGGGCACTGAGGTTGTTGGCGAGCAGTACAACACCGGACCCTACGGCATCGCGGTCCGGAAGGAAGACGGCGAGGTGAAGACGGCGCTGGAAGCGGCCGTGAAGGCAATGATGGACAAGGGCCAGTACGACACCATCCTGAAGTACTGGGGCCTGGAGGCCGGCTCCATCAAGTAGCGTGATCGCGGGAGGGGTGGTCGCGTCCCCTCCCGCGGCACTGGAGCCTGCATGACGTTTCTCGCGGTCGATTGGGGTTACATCGGCGAGCACCTCTTTTCGGACATCGTGTTCGAAGGGGTCTGGATGACCCTGCGCCTGACGGCGACGGCGATGTTCTTCGGGGTGGTGCTCGGGACAGCGTTCGCGTTGATGCGTCTGGCGCGGGCGTGGCCGGTCAAGGCGGTCGGGCTCGCGTACATCTGGTTCTTCCGGGGCACACCGCTCATCGTCCAGATCGTGTTCTGGTTCTTCGCGCTACCGCAGGTTTGGCCGGAGTGGGCGCCGTGGAACGGGCAGATGTCGCCATTCACCACCGGTGTGTTCGCCCTGGCGATCAACGAAGGCGCCTACATGACGGAGATTATGCGGGCGGGCATCCAGAGCGTGGACACCGGCCAGATGGAAGCCGCGAAAAGCCTGGGGATGACGTACCCGAAGGCGATGCGGCGGATCATCCTCCCGCAGGCGCTGCGGGTGGTGATCCCGCCGACCGGCAACGAGTTCATCGCATTGTTGAAGAACTCATCGCTCGTCTCGGTCATCTCGGTGAGCGAACTCTTCCTGGTCGCGAAACTCCAGTACTCGTCCAGCCTGCTCTACTTCGAGTGGCTGATCATCGCGTCGCTCTGGTACCTGGCGCTGACCACGGTGGGGAGCATCATCCAGGCGTGGATCGAGAGCCGCTACGGCGCGGGCAGCTACGGGTCGGGGGCGGGCGGCGGGGGCGTGGCGCGCCGGTGGCTCGGCATGGGCGTGCGGGATTGATCGAGTTGCGAGATGCGAGAGGGAGACGGGCGATTGGCGTGCGATTGGCGGAGGATGGTCCGTGTCCCTCCCTCACGGTCGGGGCTCGCCCGGAGGTGGCGAGGTGAGGCGCGAAGCGAGAGGGGGAGGGCGATTGGAGGGCTATTGTTGGAGGGTGGTCGGTGTCCCTCCCTCACGGTCGGGCTCGCCGCGAGGTGGCGAGGTGAGACGCGAATCGTGGGCAAAGACGAGTTGCCACTCCGGCGGACGGCACGATGACTGACTCGCAACCCGGAACTGGGAACGCGCCACTCCTCGACGTCATCGACGTCCATAAGCGGTTCGGGAAGCTCGAGGTGCTGCGCGGCATCACGATGCCGGTGGCGCATGGCGAGGTGGTTGCGATCCTGGGCCCGTCGGGGTCGGGCAAATCGACCCTGCTGCGCTGCATCAACCACCTGGAGAAGATCGACGGCGGCCGCATCCTGTTCGAGGGGAAACTCGTGGGCTACCGCGAGGTGGACGGGAAACTGAAGGAAGAGCGCGAGGGCTCGATCGCGCGGATGCGTGCACAAATGGGCATGGTGTTCCAGCGCTTCAACCTGTTCCCCCACCTGACCGCCCTCGGGAACGTCATGGAGGCGCCCGTGCAGGTGCTCGGCAAGTCGCGGGACGAAGCGCGCGAGACCGCGGTGGCGACGCTCACGCGGGTCGGGTTGGCCAGCAAGCTCCACGTGTATCCCGCGCAGCTTTCGGGCGGCCAGCAACAGCGGGTGGCGATTGCCCGGGCGCTGGCGATGAACCCGAAGCTGATGCTCTTCGATGAGGCGACGAGCGCGCTCGACCCGGAGCTGGTCGGCGAGGTGCTGGCCGTGATGCGCGACCTGGCGGCCGAGGGCATGACGATGCTCGCGGTCACGCACGAGATGGGGTTCGCGCGCGAGGCGGCCCATCGCGTGGTCTTCATGGACGAGGGCGTCATCCAGGAGGAGGCTCCGCCCGCGGAGTTCTTCGGGGCACCGAAGACGGAACGTGCGCGCAACTTCCTCCGGCGCGTGACGCAGACGTAGGCGGCGGCCCTAACGGATAACCGGAGTGGCGGGCATACTGCGCGTGTGACCAGCGGAACGATGGCGATGCGTACGCCGGGAGAGCGCAGCCTGCGGAGTTCGTTCGAACTCGTGGCGGCGTTGACGAGCCGGGATTTGCAGCTGCGCTACCAGGGCAGCGTGTTCGGCTGGGCGTGGTCCATGGCGCGGCCGCTGGCGCTGGGGATCATCCTCAGCTTCGCGCTGGGGAAGGTGCTGGGCACGGGCATCACCGCGGAGTTCCTGCTGGCAGGGCTGTTCCCGTGGTTCTGGTTCCAGGGCTCCATCCAGGCGGCAACCTCCACCTTCGTGAGTAACGGTGGCCTGCTGAAGAAGGTGCGTTTCCCGCGGGCCGTGCTCCCGGTGAGCGTGGTGCTCGGCAACACGATGCAATTCGTGCTTTCGCTGCCGGTGCTTGCCGGGTTTCTCATCTTTTCGGGCCACGAACCGAACCTGGCGTGGCTGGCCCTGCCAGTCGTGTTCGCTCTGCAGCTGGCGCTGATCATGGGGGCGGCACTGTTCGTGGCCAGCGTGACGGTGTTCTTCCGCGACGTGGAGCACATCACCGAGGTGGTGATGAGCCTCCTCTTCTATGCGACCCCGATCATCTACGCGGGCGACCGGGTGCCCGACAGCTACCAGTGGGTGACCCGCGTGAACCCGCTTGCCCCGCTTGCGGAGGGCTGGCGGGGGATCCTGCTCGATGGCGAACTCCCGGGCGCCGACCTCGCGATCTCAGCCGGGCTGACGGTGGTGTTGCTGGTGGCGGGGTGGTTCACCTTCCGCAAACTTGAGGACTCGTTCGCCGATGCCATCTGAAGCACCCGTGGTGATGTCGGTGCGGGGCGTTTCGAAGCGCTTCCACATGGTGGTCCCCGGCCAGGAGATCAAGACCACGCTCCTGCACCCGCTGCGGGCGTGGCGCGCCAGCCACCGCAACCGAGACCTCTGGGCTGTACGCGATGTCTCGTTCGAAGTCGTCAAAGGCGAGTTCTTCTCGATCATCGGGGCGAACGGCAGCGGCAAGAGTTCGCTGCTGCGGCTACTCGCCGGGCTTTCGAAACCAACCAACGGCTCGGTCGAAACCACGGGCCGCCTGAGCACCCTGCTCGAACTGGGGAGCGGCTTCCATCCGCAGGTCAGCGGCCGGGAGAACGCTATCCTCAACGGTCTCCTCATCGGGATGACGCGGGCGGAGATGGAGGCGCTCCTCCCGTCCATCGTCGAGTTCGCCGGCCTCCAGGAGTTCATCGACCAGCCGATGCGCACGTACTCCTCGGGCATGTACGTCCGGCTGGGCTTTGCGATTGCCGCCTTCATGGAGCCCGAAATCCTGCTGGTCGATGAGGTGCTGGCCGTGGGCGACGCCCGCTTCCAGGAGAAGTGCTACGACCACATCGCGACCCTCCAGCGCAAAGGCGTGACGATCATCATGGTCTCGCACGACCTGAGTGCGGTGGAGCGTTTCAGCGACCGGGCGGCGCTGATGGAACGCGGCCGCATGGTGCTCATCGGTAAACCGCAGCAGGTCGTAACGCGCCACATCGAGCGGCTCGCCGAGACATCCCCCGAGATCCGCCGGGCCCTCGAAGACGGGATCGAGGAGCTGATCGCAACGTCGCCGGAGGCGAAGGAGCGGTTTGATGAGGCGCTGAAGGTGAACCCCGAGTTTCTGCGGATGCAGGCGGAGAAACAGGCCAGGGGCCAGGACGACGCCACCCCGGAGCCCCCCAGCGGATGAACCGGGCCGCCCACGTCGCCATCCTCACGGTCACCACCAACGCTGCCGGGCACCTGGCGGCCTACCTCGAGGCACTCGACGGCATCACCTACCCCGATTGGTCGCTCTGGGTGGTCGACAATGCCTCGGCCGACGGCTCGGCCACCCTCGTGCGGGCGCGAAGGCCAGACGCGCACATCTTCGAGAACGAGCACAACGAGGGGTTCACGGGCGCCTGCAACCGCGCCCTCCTCCAGCTGCGCGACATGGAGGGAGTCGACTTCGTCCTCTTCCTGAACGACGACACCGAGGTCACTCCGGGATTCCTGGAGCCGCTGCTTGCCCTGGCCGACCGGCACACGATGGTCGCGCCGAAGACGTACCTCGCGGGCCGGCCGGGAATCCTGGATGACTCGGTGGGCGAGTTCGACTGGTGGCGGGGCACCTGGCGGAAGCGGGTGCTGGGCCGCCCGGAGGGCCCCGCGGACAGCTACGCGCACGCGGTCGGCACGGCGAACCTCTCGTGCTTGCTCGTGCCGGTGAGCGCGTTCCACGACGTGGGGCTGCTCGACGACGCCTTCTTCGTGTACTACGACGACACGGACTTCTGCCGGCGGGCTATCGAGGGCGGCTACCGGTTGCTCTACGAGCCAGCCTCGGTGGTTTTCCACCAGAAGGGGGCGACGCTCGGCGGGCAGAAGTCGGCCTTCGGCTGCTACTACCTGGCGCGCAACCGGCCGTACCTGATGCGGAAACACCTGGGGCGGGTGCGTTTCGCCGCGTTCTTCGCCTACTACCTGGCGACGCGGACCGCGCGGACTGCGTTGTGGTTGCGCGAAGGCCGCCGGGACCTTGCAAAGGCCACGTTGGCGGGGGTGCGCGATTTCCTCCTGGGGCGCATGGGGCCGAGGAGGTAGGGAGAGGAAAGAGGA
>CAUJEQ010000044.1 GCA_963169135.1 Chloroflexota bacterium | reverse complement strand
CCGTGGCGGAACCCGCGCCTGAGCGCCCAGAGGCTGACCAGGTAGGCCGCCGTTGCGAGAGCTATGAGCAGGAAGGTATCAACGAGGTCGCTGATGCCCGCGGTGAGAACACGGAAGATGCCGGCCCGGGCGACGATGTCGATGTCGTTGTTGATGGAGACGCGGGTAGCGATCCCGAAGAACCAGGTGGCACAGAGCACCAGGATGGACGCAGCAAAAATGACGGCAGGCGAGGTGATCTGAGGCCCGGCCGACCCTGGTGCCCTACGGGACATTGGCGCCCTCCTGGCGAGTGCGCGGGGTCGCTTCCCATGTCCGGACCCGGGCGGTGACCAGCGCCCAGAAACCGATCGGGAACCACAGGAGGCTCAGGACACTGTGGCGCGCGGCGAGGCTCACGCTATTTGCGTTGAGGGCGACCAACCGTTCGCGCCAGCCGATGAAGGCGGGGACCCCCCACTCGGTCGCGACGGCAACCCCGCTGAAGGCAAGCGGCAGGGCGAAGGGCGCTCGAAGGAGCGTGAGGAGCAACGCTCCGGAGGTGCCGACGCGCGTCAGCATCCGGGTGGGCACCAGGATATATAGCGCCATGTCGAGCGCGCGGAGATCGCCCCGGAGGGCTCGTCCGGCCAGCCGGGGCCAGTGCCAGCGGAGGACCCCGAGGTGGCCGCGGACCCAGCGCAGCCGCTGCCGCATCGATGAGCTGAGTTCGCGCGGTTCGCCGACGGCGACCCGTGCCGCCGAGAGGAAGGCCACCCGATGGCCGTCGGCGTACAGGCGGGCAGTGAGTTCGAGGTCCTCCGTGAGGGTGTGAGAACCTCCGATGTAGCGATGGAGTAGCTCAGGGCGGATGAACCAGCCGCAGCCGCTGATGGTGGTGCCGAGGCCAAGCGCCTCGCGCGGTCGCCACCAGAAGAGGTTCCTCGCCTTTCGCCCGAAGCCGTAGCCGGCAGCGAGCCACTCCGGATCCTCGATGGGCACCGCCTCAGCCTGCAGGCAATCATCTTCTCCGGCGTGCGCCGCGACTGCCGCGAGCAGCCCCGGCTCGACGCGTGCGTCCGCGTCGAAGACTCCGAGGAAGTCTTCGTTGCCGCCGAACGCAGTGATACCGGCTTCGACTGCGCGAGCCTTGCCAGGCAGTTCCGTGTTGTGGACGACCACGAAGGCTCCCGCGCGGGCCGCAGCGCTGGCGGTGCCGTCGGAGCAATTGTGGGCGACCACGATGACGTCAAAGAGTTCGCGGGGGTATTCCTGCGCGTGCAGGTCGGTGACGATCCGCTCGATCACCTGCTCTTCGTCGCGCGCGCAGACGATCAAGCCAAACCGCGGAAGGGAGGGAGGTGCGGGCCCCGTGGGGCGCCGGTTGCGAAGTGCGTAGCCAAGGCCCGTGACGACGGACTGGTAGAGGGAAATGGAGACGATGACCGCCTGGGCTGCGAGCAGCCCCAGCCGCACGACCCGGAGCACGAGCGTCATGGCTGGCCATTATGCCGCGCCCAGGCTTGCGGGCGACCAGACAAGCACGAAGCCCGCATCCGAATGGATGCGGGCTTCGGGAAATGAACGTGCTGGCGGATTAGCCGCGCGGCAAGCCGAGGCCACGGGTGGCGATGATGCCCTTCTGGACCTCGGTGGTGCCGCCGGCGATGGTCGAGCTGACGGCCTGCATGTAGCCCATGGAGGCGCGGTTCTTTACGTTGCCGTGCATGCCGAACATGTGCATCGAGAGGTTCGCGATGCGCTGGCCCAGCTCACTGCTGAACATCTTGCACATGCTGGCTTCGTGGTTCGGGATCTTGTTGTTCGCCTGCATGCTCACTACGCGGTAGCTGAGCATCTTGGCGACTTCGCACTCGATCCAGCGGTCAACGAACTCCGACTTGACCTTCGGGTTGCGGGCGAAGGAAGCTTCGCCGCCGCCGGCCTTGGCCTGGCGGATGAGACCCTCCAGCTGCTTGCGGACGCCGATGGCGCTACCGATAGAGCTGCGCTCGAAGTCGAGGGTGGTGGTACCGACGTACCAGCCGCGGTTCTCTTCGCCGATGCGGTTCTTCACCGGGACGCGGACGTCTTCGAAGAAGACTTCGTTGAACGTCTGGGTGCCGGCCAGTGTGGTGAGCGGGCGGACGGTGACGCCAGGGGCCTTCATGTTGACGAGGAGGTACGTGATACCGCGGTGCTTCGGAGCATCGGGGTCGGTGCGGACGAGCATGTACATCATGTCGGCGAACTGGGCCCCCGTGGTCCAGATCTTCTGACCGTTGATGACGTAGTCATCGCCATCGCGGACGGCACGGGTCTGGAGGGCCGCGAGGTCGGAGCCTGCGCCGGGTTCGCTATAGCCCTGGCACCAGATGACCTCGCCCTTGAGGATCTTGGTGAGGTGCTCTTCCTTCTGCTCTTCGGTGCCGTGCTCGATGATGGTGGGGCCGATCATCATCACGCCGAAACCGCCAAGGTTGCCGGGGACGCCAGACTCGGCGAACTCCTCGTTCATAACGAACTGTTCCACGACGGACATGTCGGCGCCGCCGTACTTCTTGGGCCACGAAGGGGCGATCCAGCCCTTTGCGGCGACTTTTTCGCGCCATTCCTTGATGGCGCCGAGGCGGCCGAACATCGAGCCTTCACCCTGATCGGTGTCGCCGCGGAGGGCGGCGGGGGCCTCGTTCTTGATGAAGTCGCGAACGACCTGGCGCCATGCGGCTTCGCGTTCGCTGTCTCCGAGGTCAATTGCCATGGGGAGTTCCTGCTTTCGAGAGTCGCCCTGCCCGGACGGGCTCGGCGAAGGTATGCGCATCGATTGTGACGGAGCCCGCCGACCTCCGCAAGCGAACGCGATTCGGGTTCTGGTACATGATTCCATAAGAAACTTCGATTGCCCGCAGGTACCGGCGGCGGAAGGCTTGTGATAGTCTTCACATGTCCCAACGGGGTGGCAA
The DNA here is from genome assembly GCA_963169135.1 of Chloroflexota bacterium. Classification (GTDB taxonomy): domain Bacteria; phylum Chloroflexota; class Dehalococcoidia; order Tepidiformales; family Tepidiformaceae; genus Amarobacter. The sequence goes on along the minus strand of CAUJEQ010000044.1, from coordinate 10,192 downwards.
GCTTCCAGTCTTGTCCCTTCTCCTACTGCTCTGCTTCCATTGCCCTCCTCGAAGCTTGCCACCCCACCCCTTTTCCACCCCGGGACTGTTATCCTTCCTTCCATGACATCCCCGTCTCCCGCACGCCGCCCTCCCTGGCAAGATCGCTGGGAGGAGATGAAGCCGGCTCCGTTCCGCAACTACGTTGAGGTGCTGCCCGGGCTCTACCAGGTCCGGACCAAGGGCTCCAAGGCCTACCTCATCGTGGAAGACGACATAACACTGATCGACACCGGTTCGCCCGGCTCCGGCGAGCGCATCCTGCGCGCCGTGGAGGAACTCGGGCGTTCGCCTGAGGACATCAAGCACATCATCATCACCCACTATCACATCGACCATGTGGGTGGACTTTCCGAACTGCAGGAGTGGGTGCCGGGCAAGACGGGCGTACACCTGGCCGAGGCGCACCACGTTGAGAGCCACCGTCCCCTGCCGAACCCGTTCCAACACCCGTGGCTTGCGCGGATCTGCGAGCCGTACCTGTTGCGAAACGACCCCGGCGCGGCGCGGGTCGATGTTGTGCTCAATGATGGCGACGAGTTGCCGGCGCTTGGCGGCATGCGCATTGTGCACGCCCCCGGCCATACGGCAGGCAGCATCTCGCTGCACTTTCCGAACCGGGGGGTCCTCCTGGTCGGCGATGCGATGCAGTACAAATTCGGCAGGCTGATGCTGCCGAGCCGGATGTTCTCGCAGGACATGCCGGAGGCCGCGGCTTCCGTACAGAAGCTTGCCAGCCTGGATTTCGAAACGCTGTGCTTCAGCCACTTCCGGCCCATCCTCGAAGGGGCGGACAGGAAAGTGCGCGAGTTCGCCTGCACGCTGCCACCCAAATGAACACGCTTGTCGAACTCCTCGAGCGCTCGGCGCGCGATAACCGGGACCGCCTGGCCGTGACGATGAGAGTCGGCGTCCGCACGACGAAGTACACATATGCCGGGCTCGAAAAGCAGTCCCACGCCTACGCGCGGTTCCTGGCGGGACACGGTGTGAAGAAGGGCGACCGGGTGATGTTCTGGGCGCCGAACCAGCCGGACTGGGTCGCAGCGATGTTCGGGACGTTCATCGCCGGTGGCATAGCGGTTCCGCTCGATGTCCGGTCGTCGCGTGACTTCGTCGAGCGGGTGGTGGCGCAGACCGAGCCGGTGCTGGCGTTTGCCGGGCCGAGCCAGGCCGACATCCTTCGAGACATGGAGGTCCCGGCGTACAGCTTTGACTCGGTGAAGCTGCACCCGAACGGCCGCCACGAAGGACCCCTGGTGAACGGCTCCGACGTTGCGGAGATCATTTTCACTTCGGGGACGACGGGTGATCCGAAGGGCGTGGTGCTGACCCACCAAAACATCGTTTCGAACGTAGAGGCCGGGACTGCGGTGATCCCAATCACCCGTGACACGCGGATGCTCTCGCTCTTGCCGCTGAGCCACATGTTCGAGCAGGTGGGCGGCTGTTTCGCGCCGATCCACGTTGGGGCCTCGGTGTGCTACCCGGCGAGCCGCCAGCCGGCAGCGCTTTCGCGCACGATGCAGGAGTGGAAGCCGACATTCATCATGGGCGTGCCCCAGGTGTTGACGCTGCTCATGAACGGGATAGAGCGCGAGGCCACGGCGCGCGGGAAGCTGGGGTTGCTGAACCGGCTGCGCAAGATCGCGGCGCCGCTGCCGCCCACAATGCGGCGGAAGATCTTCCGGTCGGTGCTTTCGCGCTTTGGCGGGAAACTCGACTTCATCGCGAGCGGGGGCGCGGCGATCGATGCGGACGTGCAGCTCAAGTGGGAGGCGATGGGGATCGCGGTAGTCGAAGGCTACGGCACAACTGAGTGTTCGCCGGTGGTGACCATCAACCCGCGGCACGACCGCCGCATTCGCAGTGTCGGCAGACCGCTCCCAGGCCAACAGGTGCGGATCGCGGAGGACGGCGAAGTCCTGACGCGTGGGCCGAACGTCTTCGAGGGCTACTGGAACAATCCGGCGGCGACGGCGGCATCGTTCGATGGCGACTGGTACCGCACCGGCGACCTGGGGTACATCGAGGACGGCTACCTGTATTTGAAGGGACGCAAGAAGGACCTGATCGTCCTCTCCGATGGACAGAATGTGTACCCGGAAGACATTGAGACGGTCCTTCGGCACCAGCCCGGGGTGACCGACGCGGTCGTGCTGGGGATGGCCGATGGGCCTGACGTGCGCTTGCACGCGGTGATCGTTGAGTCCGAGCCGGACACCGCGTTGGCCGCAGTGCGAACCGCGAACGAGCAGCTCGACGCCCGCCAGCAGGTACTTGGCTGGACGGTATGGCCGGAAGAGGACTTCCCGCGGACGCACACACTGAAGGTGCGCCGTCCGCTAGTGGAAGCTCATGTGAAGGAGCACCACCGGGTGCCAGCCGGCGTTCCCCAGCAGGAGCTGGACGACCCGCTGCTGCGCATCATCGCAGCGGTCCGGAAGACCGACACGCCGCTGACCGAGGATGCGAACCTGGGCTCCGACCTGGGGCTCGACTCGCTTGGACGTGTCGAGCTCTTGTCCGGCCTTGAAGACGATATGGGCGTCTACATAGATGATACGGAGGTTGGGCCTCAGACGACGATCGCCCAACTCCGTGTTATGGCAGCAAGAGGTGAACGCAAAGTCCGCACGCATCGCTTCCCGACCTGGCCGCGAAGACGGCCCGTGCGGTGGTTGCGGCGTGTCATCACGTCGCTGGTCCTGTTCCCGCTGCTGCGGATCGGCTACAGCGTCGAGGTTCGAGGCCGCGAGCGTTTCCGGACTGTGCAGGAGCCTTGTCTGCTCATCAGCAACCACAACATGCACTTCGATGTGTCGCTCTTGCTACGGAGCATGCCCCACGGGTTCCGCCAGCGGGTGGCAATTGCGGCAGCGGCCAGCGACATCTTCGGCAATCGCTGGCGCGGGTTCACGGCCAGTCTGCTCGGCAACGCGTTCCCCTTCGCGAAGGAAGGCTCCGGTGTCCGCGAGAGCCTCGAGTACGTGGCGAAGATGCTCGACGAAGGCTGGAACGTACTGATCTTCCCGGAGGGCCGGTTGACGGTGGTCGGGCCGATGCAGCGGTTCAAGAGCGGCACGGGGCTCCTGGCGGTCGAGACCGGCGTACCGGTGCTCCCCATGCGGATCGACGTGTTGCGGCCCGGGTTCTATGAGGGGAAGTGGCTGCCGCATCCTCGGGCTCGCGTCCGGGTGAGTATCGGCGAGCCGATCCGTTTCACTCAGGGCACGGACTACGGCGAGGCGACCGCGAGGCTCGAAGAGGCTGTCAGGAACGCGTAGGCAGCCGCGGTAGTTAGCGCCTGCGGAACCTTCGAATCGCCACCAGTCCGAGTCCTCCCAGCAACGCGCAGACGGTGAGCCCGATAGCCGCGAACGTCCGTCTGTCCGAATCCGATTCCACGTTCGCCACCGCCTCGACGGTGACGCAGGTTTCCGCGAAAGGCCCGTGTCCGGAAACCCCAATCGCGATGAGCCGGTAACAGTACTCTCCCGGGGCATTGATGGACTGGTGTTCCCATCTGTCCTCGCGCGGGCCGAGCCGCGTGTGCGGCTGGTCCGGGAATGTCTCCTCGCCGGGCGCTCGTACATAGACCGCGACGCAGCCGTCGTCGAGTTCGATGGGGGACCAGGAGAGCGCGACCGCCTGGTTTTGGGACAGGTAGGCAGCGGATGGGTGAACGGTCGCCGCGCTGAGAAAGGCGAGCGCGTACGCCGGCGTCTCGCCCAGGACCGGGAGGCTTGGTTCGCCCGGGCAGTTGACCGGCGGGTTGGGCGTTGGCGTGCTCACGGCCACTGCTTGCGAGGCCATGCCCACGGCGATGGCTGCGACTGCCGTAACGAGGGCGCTGCTCCGTACCTGCCGGCGGATACTCGTGATCGACACCCGTACATTCTGAGCGCCGGACCTGCCGACGGAAAGGGTCTGGGGGGCCGCTTGCTGGAATGGTGCTCCTGACGCAACCGATCGCGTTGGCTGACAAGGGGTTCGTATGGGCGCGTCAATGGCGAAGGCCCGGGACATCCCGGGCCTTCGGTGTTTTCGGTGAGCGGTGTTGACGCTAGATCTTCAGCGCCAGCGCCTGGGCGAGGTCCAGGTGTATGCCCGGTCCCATCGTTGTCGTCAGCGTGGCGCTGCGGATGTACTGGCCCTTGGCTTCCCTGGGACGGGCGGCGTTCACGGCCTCGATCAGCGTGGCCATGTTCTCCTTCAGTTTTGCTTCATCGAAGCTGACCTTGCCGAGCGGCACGTGGATGTTCGCGAGACGGTCGAGGCGGTACTCGACGCGGCCCTGCTTCGCCTCCTGGACGGAGCGGGCGATGTCCTCGGCGCCGACGACGGTCCCGGAACGCGGGTTCGGCATGAGGCCGCGCGGTCCGAGCACGCGGCCGAGTCGGCCGACTTTGCCCATCATTTCGCGGGTGGCGATAGCGACATCGAACTCGAGCCAGCCGCCCTCGATCTGTTTGACGAGATCGTCGCTGCCGACATGGTCGGCGCCAGCCTCACGGGCGGCCGCGACGGCCTCGCCTTCGGTGAAGACGAGGACGCGGAGGACCTTGCCGAGGCCGTGCGGGAGCACGGTGCTACCGCGGATCTGCTGCTCGGCGTGGCGCGGATCGAGGCCGGTCTTGATGTGGAGCTCGACCGTTTCATCGAACTTCGCGGGGTGAATCTCTTTCGCGAGAGCGATGGCCTCATCGACGGAGTAGAACTTCGTCTTGTCGACCTTCGCGGCGGCTTCCTGGTAGCGCTTGCCCTTCTTCGCCATGGCTACTCTACCTCGATGCCCATGCTGCGGGCGGTGCCTTCGATGATCTTCATGGCTTCCCCGAGGCTGTTGGCATTGAGGTCTGGCAATTTCGTCTGGGCGATTTTGCGGATGTCGTCTTCGCTGACCTTGCCGACCTTGGTGAGGCGGGGGCTGCCGCTGCCCTTTTCGATGCCGGCGGCTTTGCGGAGCATGTCTGCTGCGGGCGGCGTCTTCAGGATGAAGGTGAAGGAGCGGTCTTCGAAAATGGTGAGCTGAGCCGGAATGATGTTGCCGGCCTTGTCCTGCGTGCGAGCGTTGTACTCCTTGCAGAACTCCATGATATTTACGCCGTGCTGGCCGAGCGCGGGGCCGACCGGCGGGGCCGGGTTCGCTTTCCCGGCCGGGAGTTGCAGCGTCACCACTGCGCGGACTTTCTTTGCCAAAGGTGTCTCCTCGTGTGCAAGCGGCGCACGCGGTGGTGCGCCTCCACAGATGGTCCCGGTCCGGGGGCACGGCAACGCCGCCCTCGATCCAGGCCGAGCGATCAGTATGGCACTCCGCGTTGATCCGGGCAAAGCAGGCCGTCGTTGTCCCCGTTCGAAAGCCCCACCGCGCATGACAGTCTGGTAAGTGCGAGTTTCCGAAAGCACCGCTTCCATCAAGCCCGCTCATGCGTATACTCCGCGAATCACCGCTGGGAAGGCGTATCCCAAGCATAGAGGCGGTGAATAGAAGCCAAGGGGGGAGTCCGCGTGCCGGATTACTACAACTATTGGAACAGGCGAGCAGCCTCGCAAAGCCTTTCGCGCCGCCGAGTTCTCGGTGGGGCTGCCGCCGCTGGCGCCAGCGCGGCAGCGCTCGGGTTCGCCGGTTGGGGCCATGGCGATGACGACGCGCCAACTGTAACGATTCCAGAGAACTCCTCTTTGGTCTAACACCACATGTACGGGCAGTACTACTGGTTGGACCAGACCGACCCGACCTGGCAGGGCCGCCAGGCTTAGCCGGGTTACCCGGGGGAAAGCAGGGGGCACACGTCTCCTGCCGATCTCCCCGGCTATCGAATTGAGGGGGGAAACTCGTGAAGAATTACATTCTGCGCCGGATGGTTGTGAACATCCCCGTGATCTGGCTGGTCGCGACACTGGTGTTCGTGGCCACGAGTGTGCTGCCAGGGGACTTCGTTGCGCAGCGAATCGCAGCCCAGGACCCGACATCGACCGACCCGGCCCTTCGCGAGCTGCAGATACAGCGCGTACGCGAGGAACTGGGACTCGATAAGCCGCTCGCCGAACGGTACGTGCGGTACATCGGAAATTTGTTGCGAGGGGACTTTGGCATTTCGTACCAGAACAAGGAGCCCGCACTCCAGGGGATGAAGGAGGGGCTGCCCTACTCGCTGCAGCTCTCATTCATGTCGCTGTTCGTTGCGATCGTGACATCGATACCCATTGGGATCATTTCCGCCATACGGCAGGACACGATGACCGACTACGGCTTGCGGTTCTTCGCCATTCTGGCACTGGCGATGCCGAACTTCTGGGTCGGGACGATGCTCCTGCTCTACGTGGTGAAGTGGAAGCTCTGGAATATCCCGATCAGCACATCGCCCTTGCTCTGGGAGGACCCGATGGGCAGCCTCAAGCTGTTCGTCCTCCCGGCGATTGCGGGCGGGCTGGCGTCCGGCGCGGGTGTGATGCGGCTGTTGCGGTCTCAGATGCTCGAGGTGCTACGCCAGGACTACATCCGGACCGCATGGGCCAAGGGGATGCGCGAACGGGTGATCATCGTCCGCCACGCGATGAAGAATGCAATGGTGCCCGTGGTGACGGTGCTGGGGCTCACGCTGGCGGGCTTGCTGAGTGGCAACGTGGTATTCGAGAACCTGTTCGGCATTCCCGGGGTGGGGCGCCGCATTCTCGCAGCGATCAACGCCCGCGACGTACCCGTGGTCCAGGCATTCGTGCTGGTCATCGCCACATTCATCGTCTTCGTCAATCTCGGGATCGACCTGCTTTACGGCGTGCTCGATCCGCGCATTCGGTACTCCTAGGAGGAACTGCACATGGCACAGGATCAGGCAGTCCTCGATCGGCCTGGAACCTACGGCGTCCCGCGCAGTCTGAGCGACCGGCCCAGGCTGGTGCGGATCGCCGTGCACATCGGGAATTTCTTCCGGCACAAACCGCTGGGCGGCTTCGGCGTGATCATCATCGGGTTGTGCGTCTTTGCCGCCTTGTTCGGCGACCAGATCCAGCGGTACGACCCCGAGACGATCTTCAAGAGCGTGAACCCCAAGTACGACCCGGTCATCGCGGAGAAGGCGCTGACGGACCCGATGGTTCGGCTTGAGCACCCGGCCGAGGTGTTCCAGAAGGGCGAAACGCCGATCCTGTTCGGCCATCCGACGTCAGACCACTGGCTCGGAACCGACGGTCTCGGCCGAGACCTCTATTCGCGGATCATCCACGGCGCCTGGACGGCGCTGTACGTGGGCCTCGGAGCCGCGCTGATCGCCACGATCGCAGGCGTGATCGTGGGCGTTTCAAGCGCCTACTTCGGTGGTGCAATCGACTTCTTCGCCCAGCGCATCGTGGATACGCTGCAGGCGTTTCCGGGCCTCGTCCTGTTGCTCCTTTTCGGGCAGGTGGTATCGAACCCGACGCTCACGGTGAACACCGTCTCCCTGGGTATCCTGGGGGTTGCCAGTTCATCGCGTATCGTCCGGAGCGCGGTGCTGGCGGCCCGCGAAGAGGTGTACGTGATGGCCGCCCGGACCATCGGTGCGAACGATGTCCGCATCATGGGCCGGCACATCTTCCCGAACATCACGGCCCCGATCATCGTGACCTTCACGAGTTCGATTGGCCTCTACATCCTCATCGAAGCGACGCTGGCGTTCCTCGGCCTTGGCGACCCGACCGTCGTGTCCTGGGGGAAGATGATCGAGGAAGGGCGCCGCAACGGGACGTCCGACCCGTGGATGGCGCTTGCCGTCGGCATGGCGCTGACTCTCACCGTGCTGGGCTTCAACCTGGCAGGTGACGCTTTGCGTGATGTTCTCGACCCGCGCATGCGAGGTCGTGGCGGGAGGGCCGGCTTCTAGCCGGGCTTCCCGTGCCCCGTAATCCCGGTGCGAATGCGCCGGCAAAACAGAGCTGCCTCCGTCCGACGCCTGGCGGCGGGCAGACCCCCTGGTGCAGGACCGGAGTTACTCTCCGGCCCTGCCCGTGTCCACCGGAGCTAACGAATCAGGCGTGGCCTTCGGATCTGTTGTTCGAAGGAGGGCCGGGGGTTGAAGTGCACTTCGTGGCGAAACAGAAGAGCCCCTCGCAGTGAGGGGCTCTCTTGCTGGTCTATCCGGTACCACGCCGCGTATGAGTGCTAGAGCCGCTCCACCTGGAGGAAGTCGAGCTCGACCGGTGTTTCGCGACCGAACATATTGACGATGACCTTGACGCGGCCCTTTTCGGTGTTGATTTCGTCCACGGTACCCACGAAGTCTTCGAAGGGCCCGTCGACGATACGGATGCTCTGGCCGGGGATGAAGGAGACGCGAACGCGTGGCTGCTCCATCCGCATCGCACGGAGGATGTGGTTGACCTCGTCCATCGAGAGCGGGACGGGGCGAGTGCCGGAGCTGACGAAGCCGGTGACGCCGGTGGTGTTCCGGATCATGTGCCAGGCCTCGTCCGAGTCTGGATCGCCTTCCTTGAGCTCGATGGTCTGGACGAGGACGTACCCCGGATAGAGCTTGCGCTTGACGGTCCGCCGCTGGCCATCGCGGATTTCGATTTCATCCTCGGTGGGCACTACGACGTGGAAGACCTTGTTCTTCGCGTCCATCTGCTCGACGGTGGCCTTGATGGCGTGGCGGACTTTGTTTTCGTGGCCGCTGTAGGTGTGGACAAAGTACCACTTGCGGCCGGGGGCGCTGATCTCCTCCTCGGTCAGTTGTTCCTGTTCGAGGGTATCTTCGTCCTTCCGCCGGCGGACCGGCCGCTTGGCGGCCTTTTCTTCGGGGTGGACTCCAGATAGCGCCGTGATGGGCAGTGGTTCGCTAGACATGATTAGAAGAACAGCCTCTCGATGATCCAGCCGAACAACAGGTCAACTCCACCGAGGAACAGGCCCATGATGACTGCGACGATGGCGACGACGATGGTGAGATACCGGGTCTCGTTGAAACTCGGCCAGGTCACCTTGCGCAGCTCGGCGATGACATCGGCGACGGCCCGTGGCTGGAGCCTGGCGAGGAACCCGAACGGGTTTCGCCGGCGCCGGAGTTCAGGGCGGGCGATGCCTGTGGAAACAGGCGCAGCGGCAGGGCGCGGCAGATTTTCGCGGATGCGCCGCGCCGAGTCGGCCGGCTGCTCGCCACCGGTGGTGGCAGGGGCAGTGCGGCGCCGTTGTGTACGTGCCATCCGGCTTACCGAGTCTCCCTGAAGAGCACGTGCTTGCGAAGCCCGGGGTGGTACTTTTTGAGTTCCAGCCGGTTCGCATCGTTGCGGCGGTTCTTCTCCGTGGTGTAGCGGAAGACCGGGCCTTCCGTACTCTGCATCTGGATGATGATGCGGTCGCCTTTGTTCTTGGCCATGGTGATGTTCTCCGCTCGCCTAGGCGAGGATCTTGGTGACGACGCCCGCGCCGACGGTGCGGCCGCCTTCGCGGATAGCGAAGTGGAGGCCTTCTTCGATGGCGATGGGCTGGATGAGCTCGACGGTCATGGTGATGTTGTCGCCGGGCATCACCATCTCAACACCGTCCGGCAGCGTGATCTAACCGGTCACGTCCGTGGTGCGCAGGTAGAACTGCGGCCGGTAGCCGATGAAGAACGGCGTGTGGCGGCCACCTTCATCCTTGCCGAGCACGTATACCTGCGCTTCGAAGGCCGTGTGCGGCTTCACCGACCCGGGCTTGCAGAGCACCTGGCCGCGCTGCACATCGTCGCGCTCGACGCCGCGCAACAGGCAACCGACGTTATCGCCGGCCTGGCCTTCATCGAGCAGCTTCTTGAACATCTCGACGCCCGTCACCGTCGTCTTGCGCGTCTCGGCGATGCCGACGATCTCGATTTCATCGCCAACCTTGACGATGCCGCGCTCGATGCGCCCGGTGACCACGGTGCCGCGGCCCTTGATCCCGAAGACGTCTTCGACCGGCATCAGGAACGGCTTGTCGAGCGGCCGCTCGGGCGTCGGGATGTAGCTATCGACCGCCGCCATCAGGTCAAGGATGCACTTGTATTCCGGCGCGCTGACATCGGTCGCGGCCGATTCGAGCGCCTTCAGGCCGCTCCCCCGGATGATCGGGATATCGTCGCCGGGGAACTCGTTGGCGGTGAGCAGTTCGCGCAGCTCCATCTCCACCAGCTCGAGGAGTTCCTCGTCCTCC
>CAUJEQ010000043.1 GCA_963169135.1 Chloroflexota bacterium | reverse complement strand
CTTGACGCCGCCCCAGAAAACTTGGACAGTGCGTTTCGACAATCGAAGAGTGAAGAGGGCCTTTCGCCATCCGTGGCGGAGGGACACGGGGCAAGTCCGGTGCGATTCCGGCGCTGTGCCGCAACTGTAACGCCCGCAAGGGCGAAGCCAGAAAACCCGCCCGCTTCCAATCCGAAAGACCTTCGCGCGAAAGGGGTCGGACGTGGTAACCATCACCTAACCCGCCGCTCGCAGGCGGGTTTTCTGTTTCCCGCCCTCGTATCCAGCCCTGCTTTGCCCGCCGCGCCGTGCGGGCCCGAACACACGAGGGATCTCATGCGACGTTTCTTGCTTCCACTGACGGCGGCCCTGCTCGCCTTGCCAATCTTCGCCGCCGGCGCGGCGCTCCCGAAAGCCGATGCCATCGACGCCGGCGCCGCCTACGTCCGTTCGCAGCAACAGCCCGATGGCGGCTACGCCTCTGCGCCCGGGCAGTCCATGGACGCGATCTACGCCCTCCGCACCGCCGGATACGACCCGGCGAAGGACTCGGTGGGCGGCGTCACGCCGGTCGACTACCTGAAAGCCAACGCTTCCGCGCTGACCTCCCCCGGAGCGGCCGCCAAAGGCGCACTCGCGGCGAAGGCGCTCGGGCTCGACCCGAAGGCTGTCAACGGCACCGACCTTCCCGGAGTCGTGGCCGCGGCATACGACCCGGACACCGGCGCCTATGCGGGCGACGACTTCAGCCAGTCGATCGCGATGATTGGGCTGGCCTGCACCGGGAACCCGGTGGAGGCGAAAGCCATCGATGCCCTGCGCGCCACCCAGGTCGAGACGGACGGCGGTTGGGGCTTCGGCGGGGGGAGCGACCCGGACACCACGGCCATCGCCGTCCAGGCGCTGATGGCAACCGGGGCGCCCGCAGCCGATCCCGCGCTCGTAAAGGCTCTCGCCTACTTGAAAGCCAGCCAGGGGGATGACGGCGGCTGGGGGTTCGACCCGAGCGAGTCGAACGCATCGTCGACGGCGTACGTCGTGCAGGCGCTCATCGCACTCGGCGAGGATCCGGAGTCCGCCTCGTGGGAGAAGGACGGGGTCACGCCGGTTGAGTACCTGTTGAGCCAACAGAATGCGGACGGCTCGTTCAAGGGCTTCGACCCGGCCTATGCCACGAACCAGGCGCTTCCCGCGCTCGCCGGCCGGACATTCTGCGATGCTCCCCAGGCTCCCGTGACCAGGGTTGCGCCGACGGCCACCCCCACTGCGGCCCCAACCGCAACACCGGCGCCGAGGCCACCTTCGACGGGGAACACCCTGGCGGGGAACGGCGGCGTGCCCGGGTTGCCCATCGCACTCGGCGGGGCCGCGCTGCTAGCGGGCGGCGCCGCAGTGGCCGCCACGCGAAGGCGCGGGTAGGGCGCAGCCGTGCACGCCGCCGCCTGGGTCGCGTGGGTTGGGATGGTGATGGCGCTTGCGCTGGCCACCACCAACCCGCTCTACCTCGGGGTCATCCTCCTGGGGGTGGTGCTGGTGGCGGTGCTCGCGCCGCGAACGGGCACGGGAGTGACCAGCTTCCGGGCGCTCGCGTTCTTCGGGGTGGCGATGTTCGGGATCTCGATCGTGGTCGCGACCATCAACGGCAACTACGGCGAGCACATCCTGTTCACGATCCCTGGGCCGGAGGTGCCGTCGTGGCTCGGAGGGCTCCGTCTGGGCGGGCCGGTCTCGGCGGAGGGGCTGGTTGCGGCCGCGATCCGGGGGATGGCGATCCTGGCGATCCTGCTGGCCTTCGGGGTGTTCAACGGCGCGGTCAGCCCCCAGCGGGTGTTGCGCTCGACCCCGGCAGCGCTCTTCCAGGCCAGCCTGGTCGTGACAGTCGGGCTGACGCTCCTGCCTTCGAGCATCGAAGACCTGCGGCGGGTGCGTGAGATGCGGGCGCTGCGCGGTGCGGGCGGTCGGTTGCGCGACCTGCCCTCGCTGGTGGTGCCCGCAGTTATCGGCGGGCTCGAACGTTCGATGCGGCTGGCCGAGGCGATGGAGGCGCGGGGCTACGGGGCGGCGCCGGCGCTCCCGGCGAGGGCCCGGCTTATTGCCGCCGCTTCGGCTCCGTTGTTCATCGCGGCGGCGTGGTGCTGGTTCTACGAGCCGGGCTGGCGGCCGTTCGCGGGTGGGGCAGTGGTGCTGGCGGTGGCCTGCCTGGCCTACTGGTGGCGAACGGCTGCGCAGCTCCACCACGCCAGCCGGTTGAACGACGTACCTGTGCCAGCAGGCGACCGGGCGGCGGTGGCGTTCGCCCTGGGGGTGGCCGGGGCGGCGGTGGCCGCCCGGCTGGCCGGACTCGGCGGCCTGACCTACAACCCGTTCGCCGGGCTGCCCGCACCCGAGTTCTCGGCGGGCGGCGCGCTGCTTGCGCTGGCGACCGCGTGGCCGGCGGTACGGCTCGGTCTTGGCGCCCCCGCAGCGATCGCAGCGGAACCTGAAGCGGCACTGATCGAGGTGGCGCGGTGACCGCACTGGCGCGCCTCACCGGCGTGAGCTACCGCTACCCCGGCGCGGAAGCACCCGCGCTCGACGGCGTGACGCTCGAAATCGAAGACGGGAGCTACACACTGCTCGCGGGGCCGTCGGCGGGGGGCAAGTCGACCCTGTTACGGGTGTTCAACGGGCTCGTACCGCAGTTCCACGGAGGACGGCTCGCCGGGCACGCGGTGGTTGCCGGGCTCGACCCGGCGCGGACGCCTTCGCGACTGATGGCCTCGGTCGCGGGCATGGTGTTCCAGGAGCCCGAGTCCCAGGCGGTGACCGAGACGGTCGAGGAAGAGATCGCGTTCGGGATGGAGCAGCAGGGCGTCGCTCCGGGCGAGATGCGGCGGCGGATCGAGGCGCTTCTCCCGGCGCTGGGCATGGACCATCTGCGCTACCGGCGGCTGTTGACGCTCTCGGGGGGCGAGCGGCAGCGCGTGGCCATCGCGTCGGTGCTGGCGCTCGAACCGCGACTGCTGCTGCTCGATGAGCCGACCTCGCAGCTCGACCCGGCCGGGGCGGAGGCGGTACTGGCTGCCCTCGATGGGCTGCGGGCGGGTGGCGGCCTCGCGATCGTGCTGGCCGAACACCGGCTGGAGCGGTTGCTGCGGCGGGTGGATCGCGTCGTGGGGGTCGATGGCGGCGTGGCCAGCGCGATGAGTCCGCGCGAGGCGGCGGCGGCACTGGCTGCGGTGCCACCGGTCTGCGAACTCGGCAGGCGGCTGGGGCTCGGACCACTGCCAGTGACGGTAGAGGAGGCGCGCGCCGCACTCGCCGGGAGGCGCCTGCCTGTCCGGGCGAAGGAGACCCTGGCGCCCGGCGATGAGCTCAT
>CAUJEQ010000042.1 GCA_963169135.1 Chloroflexota bacterium | reverse complement strand
TATCACAGGCATCAGGGCGGCGGAACGGGCCGCGGCCGCGGACGCGACCCTGGCCGCCAGCGAAGCGGACGAGACGTTCGCGAACCTGGTTTCGCGGTCCCTCTACGGCGTGGGAGTCGTCCTCGTTCTCGGGCTGGTGATCGCGACAATCCGGTTCGGGAGGAGCGAAGCGCGCACCGCAGCCGAAAACAGCCATCTCCGGCGGATCAGCACGACCGACCCGCTCACGGGTCTCGGAAACCGGCGCGCCTTCGAAGAGGCCATCGAGCGTGTGGGCGCATCCACCCTGGGCGGCGCCGTCGCCCTGGTGATGATGGACCTGGACGAGTTCAAGATCGTGAACGACACGTTCGGCCACGGCCGAGGGGACGCGGTGCTCAGCAAGTTCGCCGGGCTCTTGACCAGGCTGGCGCCGCCGGGGGTCTCACGATTCCGCATCGGCGGAGACGAGTTCGCCCTCATCGTCCACGGGGTGGAGAGTGCGGAAGCGTTCTATCTTGCCGAGCGAGTCCGCCTCCAGGCATCGGAGTTGATGGACAACGATGTGACGGTGAGCGCGGGCGTGGCGGTGCTCGACCTTGCCGACCGCGATGTCGCACTCCTCGCGCAGCGCGCCGACGCGGCGCTCTATGAGGCCAAGCTGCGGGGGCGAAACCTGACCGTGCTCTACCACCAGTCCGAGGGCTCGGTCCCGGTCTTCCCGGCCGCCAAGCTGCAGGCTGTGCGGGTGCTCCTCCAGGAGGGACGGATCGATGCAGTCTTCCAGCCGATCTGGCAGATCCACTCCCGGACGCTGCTTGGGTACGAAGGGCTCTCCCGACCGCACCCGGACTACGGCCTCGACGGTCCCCAGCAGGCTTTCGACATCGCCGAGCAGTTCGGCCACGCGGCGGAACTCGACGCGCTGTGCCGGCACCACCTGTTCGCGAAAGCGAAGGACCTGCCCGCGGAGGGCCTGCTGTTCATCAACATCTCGCCGTATACGCTGACGCATCAGTCGTTCTCTCCGATGACGCTGCTGCGCGAACTGAAGGCGGCGAACATCGGCCGCTCGCGGGTGGTCTTTGAAGTTACGGAGCGTTCGAGCGTGCCAATCGATGTCATCAGCGAGGCGGTGGCGGAACTCCGCAGCCATGGGTTGGCGGTGGCCCTTGATGATGTCGGCTCGGGGAACAACGGCCTCGAGATGATGAGCAAGGCAGCGTTCGACTACGTGAAGATCGACCGGAGCGTGATGGTGTCGGCGACAAGAGGCGCCAGCAGCAGGGCTGCGCTGATGGCCATCCTCGCGTTCGCGACAGAGTCGGGGGCGGTCGTCATCGCCGAGGGCATCGAGGACGAGGGGATGTTCGACCTGGTCCGCGACGTTGCGGCCTCAACGCAGCTCAAGGGCAACCCGGGGCTGATCCACGGCGTGCAGGGATTCCTGTTCGGGCTCCCATTGCCGGCCGAAGAGGCAACCACGGAGTCCCCTCCGGAGCTGGCCGCGTGAGACGGGCGCCGTCCCGGGCTACGCGGCGCCGGGCAGCTCAACCTCGGGGCCGATGACCATGACCGGGACGGTGGAGTGCCGGACGACCGAACTGGCGACGCTGCCGAGCATTGCCCGGCCGAGGCCGGACCGCCCGTGGGTACTCATGACAATGAAGTCGACATCGTGCTCGCGGGCGAACTCGATGATGGACTCCGCTCCATCCTCGGAGAACGCCGCGTGCGCCTGGACCTCGATACCGGGGAGGTAACGCGCGGCAAGCTCCCGGAGAGCGTCCTCGGTGCTGGTGCGGGCCGCTTCGAGCGCCTGCCCGCGATCGGCCGAGAGGGATGGGGGGCGGGAGATCGAGACGCCGCCAAGCGCCGGCGAGATCGCTATATTGCCGGCAGCCGCGACGGGCCGCCCGGATTTGGCGAGCGTCTCGTGCGATTCGCCCGGGTCGACAACGGTCAGCAGCCAGGTTTCGGCGCCCCAGCGCTGTACCCATGGTGCGAGCGCGGCGAACGCGCGCTCCGCGAGCTGGCTTCCATCGGATGTGATGAGGATGCGCATGTTGGACTCCTTCTTGAAGAGGCTAGCAGGGATAAGGCCGGAACTTGAGGGACATCCGGGCCCGTTCGGCCGGGCACCCTGGCCCGAGATCGGACAGCACGAAGCGCCGAACCATCGCTGATTCGGTGCTCGATGAGGCGCTGGCGGCGATCCGGGTTAGCTGTAGACGAACTCCGGGCCATCGAGGTCGATAGCTGGCAGTTCGTCCTTTTCGCGCCAGTAGTCCTGTGAGTGCTGCCACTCGGGCTTGGCCCCGCGCTTCGGCAGGAGGTCCATGGCTCGCATCAGGTAGCCCGGGTTGAAGTTCTCCGGGTCGATCCAGGGCAGGAGCTCCATGTCCCGGTCCTCCGGCCTGAGCGCGACTTCGACGCGCTTCGCCCCTCGCTTCTCCATATGGGCGAGAAGGCGGCAGACAAAGTCAGCGAGAAGGTCGGCGCGGAGGGTCCAACTGGCGCGGAAGTAGCCGAAGACCCAGAGCAAGTTGGGCACGCCCGTGAACATCATGCCGCGGTAGGTGACTGTGTCGGAGAAGGCAAGTGGTTTGCCATCGATGGCGAAGTTGATGTCGCCGAGGACGTTCATGTTGAAGCCAGTGGCGGTAATGACGATGTCGGCCTGGAGTTCTTCGCCGGACTTGAGGAGGATGCCGCACTCGGTGAACGATTCGATTTCGTCCGTGACGACCGATGCCTTGCCAGCGCGGATGCCCTGGAAGATGTCGCCGTCAGGGACGAATGCGATGCGCTGGCGCCAGGGCCGGTAGTGCGGCGTGAAGTGGGTCTCGATGTCGTAGTCGTTGCCCAGGTAGGCGCGGACCATGCCGAGGAGTTCGCGTTTGACGGCCTCGGGTTCTTCGAACGATCGCCGGGTGAACTTTGCCTGGTCGAGCAGGATCTTGCGGCGGACGATCTCGTGGATCCAGGTTTCATCGACCTGCAGTTCGCGGAGCGTGTCGGCGAGGTCATTCGCGTTGCGGCCGGGGATGAAGTAGGTGGGCGAGCGCTGGAGCATGGTGACGTGGCCGCACTCGTTGGCAATGGCAGGGATGAGTGTCGCGGCTGTGGCACCGGAGCCGATGACGACGACCTTCTTGCCGGCATAATCGAGGTCTTGCGGCCAGGACTGGGGGTGGACAACCTGTCCCTGGTACTTGTCCATGCCGGGCCATTCGGGGGTGTAGCCCTCGGAGTGGCGATAGTAGCCCTGGCACATCCAGAGGAAGTTGGCGGTGAACCGGCGGGTTTCGCCCGTATCGGTCCGCGTCGCCTCGATCGTCCAGCTGTTGTCGTCGCTCGACCAGGCCGCGGAGTCGATCCGGTGCCCGTAGCGGATGTGGCGGCCGAGGTCATTTTCGTCGATCACCTCGCCCATGTACTTGAGGATCTCTTCGGCAGTGGCGATCGGCGTGCCGGTCCACGGCTTGAAGCGATAGCCGAACGTGTAGAGGTCACTATCGGAGCGGATGCCGGGATAGCGGTGGGTCCACCACGTGCCGCCGAAGCTATCGAGGGCTTCGAGGACGACGAAGCTGGTCCCCGGGCGCTGGTGGGTGAGGTGATAGGCGGCGCCGACGCCGGAAATACCGGCGCCAACGACGAGGACGTCGAAATGTTCGGTTCGAGCGGGTTCGGGCCGGGCGAGCGTCTCGGATGTTGTCATGAACTCCCTACCTGTCCAGGTTTCGCGCAGATTCTGCCCTATCGGCGGGGAAATGCCACTCCGGCGATAGAAAGCACCGGTACGTGGTAACGGCCAAAGGGGTTTACGCCCGACAGCCCGTAGCCCGGGTAGTAACGGTCCAGTGAGTGACTCCCGGAGACCATCAGTTGTCTCCCGGCAAGCAGCCGGAGTTGCCGCACGGATACCAGGTTGTCCCGGTACACTGGCAGCCCGTTCAGGACCGCGTCTTCAGCAGTCGCATGGTTAGCCGCGGACATGGCATAGTTGGCCGGATGCGAGGCGAGCCCCTGATTCACGAGCCCCGAAATCCATAGCCCCCTGCGCCGCGAGACAGCACCCGCCAACCGTTGCGGACGCCCGGCGAACCAGCTCGCTACCCGGAGGATGCCGGGCGAGCGCAAGGAGACACCGTGACGACAACGTTTCCCGAACTCGGCTTCTACGTCCTCGCCGGACAACCCACATCGACGCGTGACGCGATCGCCGAAGCCCGTGAGGGCGAGGCACTGGGCCTGGGCACGGCGTTCATATCTGAGCGCTACAACCTGAAGGAGGCCGCGGTGCTGTGCGGGGCTGTCGGCGCCGTCACCGAACGGATCCGCATTCAGACGGCGACGACGAACCACAACACGCGGCACCCGATGGTCACCGCGGGTATTGCGCGGACGATGCAGAGCCTGACCGGCGGCCGGTTCGTCCTCGGGATTGGGCGCGGCATCCCCGCCGCGCAGGACGCCCACGGGATTCCGCGCATCACCACGGCGCAGATGGAGGACTTCGTCGGGATCATGCGGCAGCTGTTCCGCGGCAAGCCGGTGATCGGCCACAACGGCCCGGCGGGCTCGTGGCCGATCTTGCACCTCGATTCGACCCTGGACGAGCATCTCCCGATGGGGCTGGTCGCCTTTGGGCCCCAGTCTCTGAAGCTGGGGGGCCGCTGCTTCGATGAGGTTGTCCTTCACACCTACTTCACCGACGAGACCACCGAGCGTGCCGTCCGGACTGTCAAGGAGGCGGCCGAACAGGCTGGCCGGGACCCGGCGGACGTGCGCGTGTGGTCGTGCTTCGCCACCATCGGCGACCACATCCCCGGGCCGCTTCGGCTCAAGAAGTCAGTCGGCCGTCTCGCCACCTATCTCCAGGCGTATGGCGACCTGCTGGTGAAGACCAACCGGTGGGACCCGGCCGTGCTCGCCCGCTTCCGGGCCGACCCGGTGGTGCAGAGCGTGCGCGGAGCGATCGATGCCATCGCCACGCCCGAGCAGCTCGAACACATCGCCACCCTGCTACCGGACGAATGGCTCGCCCCGAGCGCGACCGGTACGCCCGAGCAGTGCGTGGCGGCGGTGCGCAACCAGTTCGCCCTCGGCTGTGACGGGGTGATCCTGCATGGCGCCAGCCCGGCGGAGCTTGCGCCAATCGTCAGGGCGTACGCGCGCTGACCGGTGCTTCGGAGCATCGGAGTTCGATCGATTAGGCGGCATTGCCGATACCGCCGGCCGTCCGGGTTTAGCCGTCTATCTGGCTGATGAACCCCGCGAGGTCGGTCAGTTGCCACGACTCAGCTAGCTTGCCGTCCTCGAACCGGTAGATGTTCATCTGGTTCACCGAGAACGGGCGGCCCGTGCCCTCCCGGCCGAAGAGTGAGCCTGCATGGGTGCCTTCGACGCGGATCCGGGTGCAGACCCGGTCGCCGGAGCCGAAGGCGTCTTCGAGGTGGATCTGGAAGTCGGGCGAACCCCGAAGCAACTGGCCGAGGAAGTCGCGTACCTCCCCTTCTCCGGCGAGGTCCGGATAAGCACCGGCGAGGTCGTGCCGGACTCCGTTTGGGACGAAGAGGGCGAGCAGCTGTTCAAACTCCCGCTGGTTGACGTAACTAACCGCGCGTTTGACGGTCTCAACGTTTTGACTGTTTTCTGACACGGAATTCCTCCTATTCGAGTCCCAGGACGGCCGGGAAGACCTGTGCCACGTCCGGGGAGTACGTCCACATCCGTGTGATTCGCTCACCGTCGTGTTCGACCACGGAGCAGCC
>CAUJEQ010000041.1 GCA_963169135.1 Chloroflexota bacterium | reverse complement strand
GTGCCCGGCGAGAACGGAGGCAAGGCCGGATTCATTGCGGACCTCGCCCGGACGACGACGGTCGACGTGGACCTGGAGTTCCGCTGGAACCTGGTGACGTGGTCCGGGGAGGACGGCATCAGCCCCGCGGCCGCACTCAGCGGAGCGGGAGGGGCCGGCGACATCACTTCCGAAGTGACCGCCATCTACGGGTGGGATGCGTCGTCTCAGACGTGGCAGGCCTTCTTCCCATCGGGAGCGGGCGTGCCGGGCGCGAACAACCTGACTGCGTTGAGGGCGGGGACAGCGTACTGGGTAGCAATTTCGGGGCCGGGTCCGGTGCTGTGGACGATCGCGGAATAGGGGAGCGCTCGGGCAGAGTTCACCTGCCGCCGGTAGTGCATTCCGCAAACGCCATTGGGCTATACTCACCCGAGTTCTTGCCCGAGGAGCGGTGCACATGACCGACCAAGCTACTTCCACACCGAAGCCGGCCGCGAAGGCGGCGCCAAAGTGGGAATCCGACGCCCGTGAACGCATCAGGGCAGGCATTCGAACCATCAGCAAGCCGCTGGCGGGGCTCATAGAGCGTGATGCCAACGAAGGCGACACGCGTCACCTCGTAACGGACTTTCTCTGTGACGTCCTCGGGTACGACAAGTACGAAGACCTCACCACCGAATATCAAGTGAAGGGAGAGTTCGCGGACTACGGTGTCCGTATCGACAAACAACTTTCCGCCTTCATTGAAGTGAAGCGAGTCACGACGAAGCTCGGGCCCAAACACCTCCGCCAGGTCGAGGTATACGCGATCAACGAAGGCGTTGAATGGGGAATCCTGACCAACGGAAACGACTGGCAGGTCTATCATCTGGCGCCGTCCGCACAGCGAATTCCAGGAGTGCCGTCGACTGGCCCGTTGGTTGACATTGACCTGACGCTCGACGTGTCGTTGCTGGGCCCTGAAACTCCGACGCAAAAGGTCGGCAAGCTCTTCTACATGTCCCGCGAAGCGATGAAGCGCCGCCAAATGGACGAACTCTGGAAGGCGAGAAGAGCAACCTCGCCAAAGTCGTTGGCGTCGATCCTCGTGTCGGATCCCGTTCTGGAAGCCATGCGCAAAGAAGTCCGCCGCCGAAGCGGACACGCGGCAACCTCCCTCGAAATCGCCGATGCTCTGAAGAGTAGCGTGATCCGGTCTGATCTGGGCTAACAGACTGCGTTTCGCACGACAATCATGCGCGAACTGCCGGTCGGGTGGAGCAAGGACGAGCCGGCCGGTAGAGTTCCCGCGATGAAGTGGATTTGCGCGCGATGAGCACCGAACCGGCCGCGAAGCCGATGGTCGAAGGTATTTTCAGGCCGGCGGGGGCTGACGGGCGGGCGCACCTGTTGTGTTCGCGGTGTGCTTGCGGGGCGGTGGCGTTTCCGGCGCGCCAGCGGTGCGCTGCGTGCTCGGGGACCGACCTGACCGTGGAAGAGGTGCCCAACGAAGGGAAAATCTACAGCTGGACCACCTCGCCCGGGAGGACCGTGCGCGTGGTTGCGCAGGTGCAGTTCGCCAACGGCCTGATGGCGCCGGGACATGTGACCGCGCAGCCGGAGGACGTCCGGATCGACCAGCGCGTGCGGACAGTCGCCGTCCCGGTGGATTACGGGGACGACGGCACGCCGTTGCTCTCGTATGCGTTCGAACTGATCGGGGAGGCAGGCTGATGGCCGTCGTGGCAGGCGTGGGGATGGTGCCGTTCGGGCGGCACCCGGACAAAACGGTGGCGGACCTTGGCACGGGAGCAGTGCTGGCGGCTCTGGCGGATGCCGGCCTGCCCTGGAAGGCGATCGAGGTGATGCACTGCGGCGCGGCCGGCGCGGGGCTGACGCCCGGGACGCGGATCGGCTCACAGCTCGGGCTGACGGGCATCCCGATCACGAACATCGACAACGCCTCGGCGAGCGGTTCGAGCGCGTTCCGGCTGGCGTGCCGGGACGTGGATTCGGGAGCCGTCGACGTCGCTCTGGCAGTTGGCGTTGGGAAGTTCGGACGTACCTTGCGGCTCGACGGCGGCCTCGGCGCCCCGGAGCCGGGAACGGCCGAGTACCGCGAGCGCCAGATCGGAGCAATGCAGGGGCCGCTGCCACCCGCGGGGCTGTTCGCGATGCGGACGCGGCGGCGCATGCACGAGTTCGGCTCGAACATGGACCAGTTCGCGCTGGTAGCGGTCAAGAACCGCAAGCACGCGATGCTGAACCCGTACGCGCAGATGCGCGAGCCGATGACCCTGGAGGACGTACGCAACGCGCGGATGGTGGCAGACCCGCTGACGGTGCCGCACTGCTGCCCGGTGGGAGACGGCGGCGCGGCAGCCATCGTAGTGAGCGAGCGCAAGGCGCGGGAGCTCGGCATCGGACCGGCGATTCGCGTTATCGCCTCGGCGTTCCGGACACCGACGCTCGCGGGCGTGATGAACGCGCAGGACGCCGACACGACAGTCGCGACGGTACAGGCGGCCTACGAACAGGCCGGGCTGGGCCCGAAGGACATCGACCTGGTGCAGGTGCACGACGCGTTCACGGTCGAGGAGATCGAGTACTGCGAGAGCATGGGCTTCTGCGAACGCGGCTCAGGCGAGGCAGCGGTGGAGCGGGGTGAACTGAGCATCGGTGGGCGGATACCGTTCAGCACGGATGGCGGCCTGCTTTCGCGCGGGCATCCGCTGGGGCCGACGGGTTTGGCCCAGGTGCATGAGACCGTGCTGCAGCTGCGCGGAGCAGCCGGCCAGCGGCAGGTCGAAGGGGCGCGCGCGGGGCTGGTGCACATGGTGGGCATCGGCGGGGTGTGCCTGGTACACATCCTGCAGCGGGGGTAGGAGCCGGCGAGTCGATCGCCGTGGCGGAGCGCGGTCTCGCTTGCACTTGTCCGGTGCCGTGTTTATGTCACAATCCGTCCCCTTCGGGGGTTGCAGTGAAGCTGTGTGTGCTGGGCAATAGTGCGTCGGCCGGGAATGGGCTGGCAGACCGGAGCCAGGCCTGGCCGTGGGCCGTCGGCAGGGAGATCGAATCCCCAATCGGGGAGCCTGTTGAGGTCACCCACGTCAGCGTTGTTGCCAGCGGGCCGCGGGCCGCCGACTACGCGCTCGGCAAGGTGGAGGCGGTGGACCCGGACATGGTGATCGTGGTCGTCGGGCACGTACCTGTGCTGCATCGGCACGGTGAGCGAGCAGGTACGGCATCGCTTCGGTAACAGAGTGCACAGGTGGTATCTCAAAGTAGAGCGCCGGTTCGATGCCCGCACCCGGACTGCTCCGGGGGTTTGGGGCAAGGCAAACCGGGCAGGACGCTCCTTGCTGCGAAAGCTGATCGGGACTCGGCCCTACGCGACACTCGACGACGTTGCGGCCGTGTTCGGGGAGATCCTGCGCCAGCTGGCGCAGCGTGAAAGCACCACGGTAGTCGCCTTCGCAGAGCCCTCATGGCCGGTTGCCACGGATGCCGCAAACCCGGGCGCCAATCCCACCTGGCGTGAAGTTACGCGTCGCGCTCACGAGGTGGCGGCCGACCATCATCTCCTTTGGGCGGAGACGGACCCTGCGTACGCGAGGGTGCCGCACCGCGATTCGCTCTACCAGCCTGACGGCGTGCACAAGACGGTCGAAGGCATGCGGGTGCAAGCGGACGCGCTATTGGAGGTGCTGCTCGATCCGGCGCGCGAACTGGTCGCCGAGAAAAGCCTGCCCGAGGCGCTCGGGGAAAAGGTGGCCCCGACCGGCGACTCCTAGTCCAGGCCCTGGGGGAGCAGGAGGCTCGCGAAGACGAGGTCGATGTCTTCGTGGCCGGCATCACGCATCTGGCGCGCGAAGTCGCGAGCGCTTGCGACGTCGCCCAGCTCGGTGTCGTTGCGGGCGAGGAACTCCCAGCACGTTAGCAGCAACTGCTTCAGGTCTGCTTCGACGTTTCGCGCACGCGGGATGAGGGCGGGCTCGATGGCACGACTGCTCGAAGGGTCGGCGTTGAGATCCTTTGCGAGCGTGTCGAGGTGATACTCGAGTGCGAGCGCGCAGTCGCGGACGGCGGCGCGGACGTCTGCTCCGGAGGCGGCCCCTTCGAGCTGCTGGGCTGCGACGAGCAAGGACTCGACGATCCGGCGGCCACGTTCTTCACTCATGCTGGTTCCTCCTGGCACCCGGGTTCCCGTCCCCCATGCGGTGACCCTGATGCCGCGGGCACGCAACACGGGAGCGGGCAATGATCGCGGAGAGCACTGCGACGCCAGCGAGGCTTGCGAAGAATAGCCAGCGCATGGGCTGTCACCTCTTGTTGCATGGTAGCCTGCGCTACCAAGAGGGTGCCCCGACACGGCCGGTCGGCGGATTTCGGGGGACCATTGGGCGGCGGAACCGCGCGGGTCTGGCGCGACCTGCCAGCGGGCGGGCAGACTTGGAATATGGCAACTTTCGGAAACCTGGAAACAACGGTCGAACCCCTCGCCACACTGATGCGCGAACACACGGAGATCCATGGTCTGGTCACAGGGGCGCAGGAAGTGGTGGAGGCGGCGCTGGAGGCGCTCGGGGACACGGAACTGGCCGGGAATGCGCTGCGAGTCATGCGCGATCTGGACGCTTACATGGCCGAAAACCTGGTTATCCACATCGCGAAGGAAGAGGACGTGCTCTTCCCGGCGTTGCGGGGCTTCGCAGCGGCGATCGACCAGGTGGTCGATGAGATGGTGGAACAGCACGACGAAGTGCGGAACCGGCAGGCCATCCTCGCCAGGGCACTCACCGCCATGAGCCAGACCCACGATGAGGTGGATGCCGCGCGCTCACAAATCACGTCGGCCGTCAACCGGGCTACTGCCGCCGGGACTTCGAACGAGAAGCTCGAGGAGTTCCTGGACGGCCTGAAACGGCTCGACTGGATTCTGCAGGGGCACTTCGGCGACGAGGAGGATGACCTGTTCGTGCCCGCGCTCGAGTTGCTCAGCGCGGAGGCGTTCGAAGAGTTGGCAAAGCAGGCTGCGCGGATCGAAGCCGGATTAGATTAGTAGTCCCCCGAGAAGGTGTCGCATTGACCCGGGTCGCCGGATTCGAAGCCACGCTTGAACCAGCTGACGCGTTGCTCCGACGAGCCGTGCGTCCAGGTTTCCTGGTTGATCGCGGTCCCGGATTGTTTCTGGATGCGGTCGTCGCCAACGGCGGAGGCAGCGTTGAGCGCCTCCTCGATGTCGCCGCTTTCGAGAAGGCCGGCCTGGTACACCGAGTAGGCCCAGGCACCGGCAAAGCAATCGGCCTGGAGTTCCTGGCGGACCGAGTATTCGTTCGCCTTCGACGGGGTCTTTTCTGAAGCCTCGCGTACGGCCGCATTAACGCCAGTCAGGTTCTGAACGTGGTGGCCGAGTTCGTGGGCGATGACATAGGCCTGGGCGAAGTCGCCGGAGAACTGGAGTTGAGACGCAAGTTCGGCAAAGAAGGTGAGGTCGATGTAGGCGGTCTGGTCGGGCGGGCAGTAGAACGGCCCGACGGCAGATGGCGCCGAGCCGCAACCGCCGGTCGTGACTGAACGTTCGAAGAGCACGAGCTTCGCGCGCTCGTAGGTTGTGCCGGATGCCTTGAACTCCTCGGCCCAGAAGTCCTGGATGTCATCGAGGACGAACGAGACGAAGGCAACTTCGTCGGCCTGGGGATCGGGTGCGTTGGGGACCGACGAGGCGGTTCCGGGCTGCTGGACGCCGGCCATTTGGCCCAGGATGTCGCCAATGTCGATGCCGGAGCTGCTACTCCCGCTTCCTCCCATGAGCTGGCTGCCACCGAGGATGGCGAGGACGAGCATCAGGAGGATTCCGCCGATGCCGCCTTTTGCTCCTCCGGGGATGGAAAGTCCACGTCCGGCCGAGGCACGCGTCTCGGCACGCTTATCGATGAGGTCGGGACTGAGTTCCCGGTTCCGCCGAATCTTCATAACGTCCTCCCCGGCCAGTATGCGGCAGCGACCGCTCACCCGCCCACGGCCGTTCGGCGCAGATGAGCATGGTCACCTAGACTGGGCCTGATGGCTTCGTATACGTGTGGCGCGTGTGGCCGGGAGTTCAGCCTCCCCGAGGTTGTGCGGGCGAAGTACCCGAACTGGACACCGAAGCAATGCATGGAGTGCCGGGACAAGCCCCGTGAAGGCGAGACCAGACCGGCGGCGAAAAACTCCCGCGCCCGGGGAAACTCGGTTACACGGACACAGAGCCTGACGACCGATG
>CAUJEQ010000040.1 GCA_963169135.1 Chloroflexota bacterium | reverse complement strand
GCCGCGAGGACCTCGCCGCCCGCCTCATCCGCGCCGTCGGCGACCCCGCCACCCGCTTCCGCGAAGACCCCCTCCGCGTCCTCCGCGGCATCCGCTTCGCCAGCCAGCTCGACTTCGAGGTCGAACAGGGCACGCTCGCGGACATGGCCGAAACCGCGAACCTCATCCCCACCCTCTCCCAGGAGCGGGTCACCACCGAGCTCGACAAGCTGCTCCAGGGCGCCAATCCTGAGCGCGGGCTCGAGGTGCTTCGTTCCACCGGCGCACTCGATTTCGCCCTCCCCGAACTCGTCGCTATGGTTGGCTGCGAACAGAACCGCTTCCACAAATTCGATGTCTGGGGCCACAGCGTTGCGACGGTCCAGGCCGTGGCCACCACGCCGGAGACCATCCGCCTGCGACGCTGGGCTGCCCTCTTGCACGACCTCGGCAAGCCCGCCATCCGCCACGTGAAGGCCAACGGCGAGTGGGGCTTCTACCGCCACGAGACCATCGGCGCGGAGCTCGCCACAGTCCTCCTCGATCGCCTCAAGCTCGGCCGCGCCGAGTCCCACGCGATCGTCCTGCTCATCCGCCGCCACATGGACCGCCCCGAGCCGGACGACCGCCGCTCTGTCCGTCGCTTCATGGCCAGAGTGCCCGAACACTGGCGCGACCTCCTCGCCCTCAAGCGCGCCGATAACGCCAGCCATACCTACGACGACTCCGATTACCACGACCGCCTCGAAGCCGCCTGCCTCCGGGCCGAGGACGAAGATCGCGAAGCGCTCCGCGCCGAAAGCCCACTCACGGGCGACGACCTCGTCCGCATCTTCGACCGCGAGCCCGGTCCCTGGATTCGCGTCATCAAGGATCGGCTCAGCGCCCTCGTCCTCGATGGCGACCTGGCTCCGGCCGACCGCGAGGGGGCGGAACGTATCGCCCGCAGGATGCTGAACCGCAACCGCGCCTGACTTAAGCCCCCCGCGCCCGCTGTGAAGCAGACGAGGGCGGCCACCCGCCGCCCTCGGAGACCGCCCGCTCATACGCCCCCAGCACCGAAAGCAGGACATCCTCGAGTCTCCCCCGCGTCCACTGGCTGTTGCGGCGCTCGGGCCCGGCGGCGGAGATGCCCCCGCCCGGCCCCCCCGCGCCCACCGTCACGCCGATCGCCCAGCGGGGGCTCCCCATCCGGGTTCGGTCAGTCAGCGCGAACGTCGCCGTGTAGTTGGTGCCGATCGTGACCACGAAGGCGGGTACCGAACCGTCCCGGTCGGGCGGCGGACTGATGGTCACGGACATGGCCTCACCGTAAACCGCCCGGATGTCGCCCGCCGCATCTTCCGCCCATTGGTAGATCGTCAGCAGCATGCCGAACTGCGAATCGAAGTCGTGCGCGCCGGCGACCCCCTTGCGTGCCCGTCGCTCGGCCCACGAGTCCCGCAACACGGCAACCCGGCGCTGGAAGTTTTCGTGGCTCATCGGCACCTGCCACCCCCTGTTTCTGGCTCCGCTGCTTCACCACCGCCCACCCCGGGAACATCGCGAGGGGCGTACAACCTCTTGCACGCCCCTCGCCTGCTGCCGTCTCCCGGGACCGAATCTCCCTAGACCGCCGCCGGCCCCCGTTCGTTCGTCCGGACCCGGATCACGTCCAGCACATCCGAAACGAAGATCTTGCCGTCCCCGATCTCGCCCGTCCGGGCGTTGTCCGCGATGGCGTCGACGACCTTCGTCAGGTCTGCGTCGTTCACCACCACCAGGATCCAGGCCTTGGAGAGGTATTCCACCTTGTACTCGCGGCCGCGCCACTGCTCGGTCACGCCACGCTGTTTGCCGTGACCCTTCACCTCCGAGACGGTGATGCCGCCGTAGCCCAGTTCTTCCAGTGCTTCCCTCACGAACGTCAGTCGCGAGGGGCGGATGATTGCGTCGATGCGCTTCATTCCAGTCAACTCGTCCTCTCTGCTCGCACTATCCTGCGGTGCATCCCGTGCACCCTCGAGCCCATCCGGAATTGTAGGGCCGTGGGCGGGCGCTCCGAGCGCGGCGCCCGCCACAGGTTCCGCGACGGCTAGTTGCCGTTCGCCGCGCTGAAGATGCCAGGGCCCGTGGGGCCGAAGTCGGGGTAGGAGTCGAGGCCGTGCTCCATCAGGTCCAGCCCGCGATCCTCTTCCTGCTCCGGCACCCGCATCCCGATGGTGTACTTGATCGCCGCGAACAGGATGCCCGCTGTCACGACCACCCAGGCCATGATCGAACCGAGCCCGAGGAACTGCATCACCAGCTGTTCTGCGCCGCCACCGACCAGCAGGCCGTACTTCGATGGTTCCGCGTAACCGGCTGCCGCCATGCCCGCCTCCGTCGAGAACAGCCCGACCGCGATGACGCCCCACGCGCCCGCGCACCCGTGTACCGGGAACGCGCCCACCGGGTCATCAATACCGACTCTGTCGAGCAGCACCACGCCGCCGTACATCACCAGCGCCCCGATGCCGCCGATGACCACGGCTGCCCACGGGTCCACCGTCGCGCAGCCGGCCGTGATGCCCACCAGCCCGCCGAGCACGCCGTTGATCGTCAGGCCCGGGTCGTACCGGCCCGTAATGAGCTTCGAGGCCAGGACGGCCGCCACCCCGCCGGAGGTTGCCGCGAGCGTTGTCGTGACTGCCACCTTCGCCGCCAGTGCTGCCCCGCCCCCGGTCAGCGCCAGCGTGGAACCCGGGTTGAACCCATACCACCCGAACCAGAGGATGAACATGCCGAGCGAGCCGATCGCAATGTTGTGGCCAGGGATGGCGTTCACCCGCTTGCCGGGGCCGAACTTGCCCTTCCGGGGGCCGAGGAAGATGGCGCCCACCAGGCCGGCGAACCCGCCAACCATGTGCACCACGCCCGAACCCGCGAAGTCGACGTACCCGTTTGCCATCACCAGGTCGGCCGGGTCTTCCTTGAAGGCCGTCAGCCAGCCGTTCGCGTCCCACGCCCAGTGGACCACGATCGGGTAGATAACCGCGGTGATGACCACCGTGTAGATGAGGTAGGCGGAGAACTTCAGCCGTTCTGCCAGCGAACCGGCGACGATCGTGGCGGCCGCAGCCGCGAAGGCAAACTGGAAGAACCAGCCGGCGTAGTCCTCGAAGTCGTTGAGGAAGAAGTTCCCCATGCCGATGAAGCCGCTCGAGGAGTCTGATGCCCCGTAGGCCAACCCCCAACCGACAGCCCAGAAGGCCAGCCCGCCGACGCAGGCATCGATCATGTTCTTCATCAGGATGTTCGCCGTGTTCTTCGCACGGACGAAGCCCGCCGTCAGCATGGCAAAGCCCGCCTGCATGAAGAACACGAGGAACCCGGCGATCAGCAACCAGGCCGAATCGAGCGCGGCCACCAGGTCGGCCACTGTCTCGTCCGTCGTCGGTTCCTGAGCCATCGCTGAAGAAAACAGCGCCATTGCGAGAAGGAAGCCACCGAGCACGCCAAGCGGTCTGTGCAGCCTCCCCCTTCTGATCCACTGAGACATTCGCTGTACCCCCGTGTCGTTCGCGATGCGCACGTCTATGCGCGGATTCCAGCCGGGGCTCCCGGGCCCAGGTGCTCCCGCTGGTTAATCGGAACGGTAGGTTCGGGTGGTTTCGCCCGGATGTCGGGCGTGTTTCCGGTCTATTGACGGATGATGACGTTCACGTTTCGCGCGCCGTTTCCCGGCCACGCTTCCGGGCACTCAGCGATGGCGCGGGCGAATCGGCCGTTCACCTGGCTCCAGCCAGCGCTTCTCACCCCGGAGTGCGCCCACCAGCCCCCGCAACGGTCCCACCGAACGTGGCTTCCAGCGGCCGCCCAGCGCAGTCAACTCGGCCTGCCAGGTGTGCGTCGGCACCGTCTCCGCCCATGCCAGGAATGTCTCCAGCTCCGCCAGGACGGCCGCGACATCCTCAGCCGCCGCCTCGAGGCGAAATGCGCGCCCCGCACCCTTGTGCGTCTCGTACCGGGCGCGAAAGTCCTCGTCCATGTAGTCGTCGAGGAACTTGCCGAAATGGTCGTACTCCCCCATCCCTGCGGTATTGTCGATCATCCCGCACGCTTCTGATAGCTCCGCGTTTCCCGGGCCCCCACTGGACGTCCGCGCGTCATGCCGCGTATCTTCGGCCCCGCCGGGTGGAGGTCCGGTAGATTCGCCCCGAGGGCTGCCCATATGCGCTGCGCGACTTGCGGTGTTGGTCTCCGTCCCGGAGCTGCCTTCTGCGACTCCTGCGGCGAGGCCGTCCCCCGCCAGCCACCGCCGCCGTCCCCGCAGAGCCCGCGTGCCCGTCTTGCATGGGCCGCCGGAGGCATCCTCGCAGGCCTCGCCGTCGTTGCTGCCGGCCTGGTCTGGCTCTCCCGCGGCAACGGCGAAGCGCCGGCGCTGCCCGCCGCCGATGCCGGGTCCGTCGCGCGCGTCCAGGCCACACTCGACTCGCTCCCCGGCCTCGAAGGAGCGACCGACCTCGATCAGCTGCGGTCGCTCCTCGGCCCACCCGATGCGTTTACCATCTTCCTCGACCAGTACGCCGATGGCTCCACCGCGCGCCGCGAAGAATGGTTCTATTACGAGTTCTATTCGCTCTACGAGTTTGTCGACGGCCGCCTCGTCGCAAACCTCCCCCTCGACGACCCCGCCGAATGGCATGTCCTCCCGCGGCAATACGACCCGGCGATGTTCGAGCTCGGCGAAACCTGGGTCCAGGTTGCCGAGCGTATCCCCGACCCCGGGTCGCTCACCCGCTTCGAGCTGGAACCGGAATACGAACTCCCGGCCAGCTACTACGTGGGCAACCAGCTGGTGCTGCTCTTCGATGAGGGTGGCGGCCTCCTCTACGTCGAAGCCGTCCCGCTCGAACCCGGCGAGGAGCTTGCGCCATGACCCGGAACATGCGCCTCGGCCTGCTCTCGATGCTCCTCACCATCGTCCTCTCCGCCGGTGCGGGCATCGCCGTCCAGCACTCGGCCCGGGCGTTTGGTCCCCTGGAAGCTGTCGTCGGCCGCTTCATCGTCCGCAGCATCGCGCTCAAACAGGCGGAAAAGCACGACCGCCGCGACGTCAACGCCCGCCGCGATGCGGAACTTTCCGCAGTCGACCTCGAGCTCCGGGCAGTCGACTACAGCCTCGCCACCCGCCGCATGTCGGCCGACGAAGCCGCCCGCCAGAAAGCTCAGCTCGAACTCAAGAAACAGGCCATCCAGGAGCGCGCAAGGCGCGAGCGACAGGTCGTCTCCTTCGAAACGCGCCGCCGGATCGACGACAACCTGCGGAGTACCTTCCGCGATGCCGTGAAGTTCGCCACCGGCGTCAATCCCCGGGCGGTCGACTTCCTCGCAGGGATGATCGAGGGCAAGAAGCCACTCGAGGCAGCCCTCGATGCCGCCCTGGCCGATAAACCCCAGGATCCGCGCCAGCCGTTTCGCGACCTGCGCGACCAGCTCAAGGAGGTCGAACGGGCCGCACAAGCCCTCGGCGGTGCGAAAGGCATCGATGTCCGCACGCGCGTCCGCCAGGCGCTCGCCGAGGCGGCCGGCATCGCCGAGGGAGAAGGGCCTCCGCCCGATGACAAGATCCAGCGCCTCCGTGACCTTGAACGCGAGCTTGCCCGGGCGGTCGACCAGGGCCGCGGCATCCTCCGAGACCTGTTCCCCGGTAGCCCCGGTATCTCCCGCGATCGCTTCGAAAAGAACGACCGCTGGCGCGAACTCGATGCTGCCGTCACCGCTGCCAGCGGCCCCGTCGCCGGCCGGGAAGCCCTGTCGAGTATCTTCCGCCGTTCGACCGACTACCTCGAGGGTCTGGTCGCTCGGGGCGAAGCCGACCTGACTCCCGAAGAAATCCGCGATATCGCCGCCACCGTCGGCAGCAGCTGGGTTGATCAACGCAGGTCTGGAGAAAGCGACCAGCGATCGTCCGAGGTGGACATCGCGGCTATGGTCGCCGGCATCCTCGCCGAAGGCGACGGCCCGGGTGGTGTCCCGGCGAGCCCGGACGAAGATGACCCCGCTCCCGCAGCCTCACCGGCAAATCAGCCTCCCGCCCCGCCCCCGGCGAACCAGCAACCTCCACCACCCCCTCAGCCCGCCAACCCGCAACCAACGGCCACCAGCACCGCGACCGTGATCGTCCTCATGCCGACCGGGACCCCGACCGGCACTCCTACGCCCACCGAGACCCCGACGGCATCGTCCACTCCGACTGAGACCCCGACGGTTACCCCCACACCTACAGTCACCCCCACACCCACGGTCACACCCACACCCACGCCCACGCCGTCGCCCACGCCGCAGGCGGTAACCAGCTTTGCCGGCACGTGGCACAGTGCCGGCCTCTGCGACAACCCCTCCGCGCCCTACCGGTGGGGCGTCGGCCTGACGCAACAGGGCGCCCAGGTCAGCGGCTACATCAACTTCCATCAGTGCCCCGGCGGCGGTCGTGCCGAGTATTCGGTCTCTGGCACCGCGACTTCGGCGGGCACGATTCAACTCGCCGCTACCAAGACTGGCAGCGCCGGCGGGCTCGGCGGCAGCGCCCCGGCCCAAACCACCTTTACCATCGCCCCAAACGGTCCGCCCAGCCCGAATCTCGCGCCGTGATCACGGCTGTCAGGGCAGCTCACTACGTGCGAGATTTCACAATCTCGTCATTTGTGCTAATCTGCCGCGGGTTCGCCCCACCAACCCTCGTAATTGCCCCGGCACTCACTCCCAATGGGGCCGGGTTACGCGCAGGAGGCCGAATAGCCGCGTGAACATCATCGTCTGTGTCAAGCAAATCCCCGACCCGGAGACCCCGGCTTCGTCGTTTAAAGTCGATGAAGCCGCGAAAAAGGTCATCCCAGCCCAGGGCATCGCGCCCGTCGTGAACCCCTACGACCCCCAGGCCACCGAAGCCGCCCTTCGCCTCAACGAGGCCGATGGCGGTGGCAAGGTCACCGTCATCAGCCTCGGCCCCGATACCGCCCGCGATGCCATCAAGCACGCGCTTGCCATGGGTGCCGATGAAGGCGTACTCCTTACCGACTCCGCCTTCGACGATATCGATAACTTCCAGACCGCCGCCGCACTCGCCGCCGCCATCCAGAAGCTCGGTGGGGCCGACCTGGTCCTCATGGGCCGCGCCGCCGCCGACTGGGACATGGGCGTGGTGCCATCCGGTGTCGCCCAGATCCTCGGTGTGCCCTGTGTCACCCTCGCCAAGGCGATCGAAAAGTCCGGCTCCGCCCTCAAGGTCGAGCGCGTCCTCGATGATGGCTTCCAGACGGTCGAGGTAAACACCCCCGCCGTCGTCTCGATCTCCAATGAGTTTGGCGAGCCCCGCTACCCCCAGCTCCGCCAGATCATGCTCGCCGCCAAGAAGACCGTTCAGATCTGGAGCGCGGCCGACCTCGGCATCGCCGGCGAAATGGGCGCGGCCAACCGCGTCCTCACGCTCGACGCGCTCTATGTCCCGAAGGTCGAAAGCAACGTCGAGATCATCGAAGGCGATTCGCCCGAAGAGAAGGCCCGCAACCTCGCCCTGAAGCTGCGCGCCGCGAAGCTCGTTTAGCACGCCAAGGAGCACCGAATGGCTGGAATCCTCGTCATCGCAGAAGCACAGGAGGGCGCTCTCGCCCCCATTTCCGCCGAGCTCCTTGGCGCTGCCCGCAAGCTCGCGGGTGAAGGCGCCGGCACCGTGACCGCCCTGGTGGCCGGTAGCGAAGCCCTCGCGAAAGAGCTCATCTCACTCGGCGCCGATGCCGCCATCGCCGCCTCCAATGCCGCCCTCGCCGATGGCACTGCCGATGCCTGGGTGCCGGCCGTCGAAGCCGCCATCTCTCAGAGTGGCGCCGACATCATTCTCCTCGGCCAGACGAGCCTTGGGCGCGACCTCGGCCCCGCCCTCGCCTTCAAGTTCAACACCGCCGTCGCCATGGACTGCGTTGAAGTGAAGGCCGATGGCGGCAAGCTCAAGGCCACCCGCTCGGCTTACGGGGGCAACGCCCGTGCCGAAGTGAGCTTCAAGAACTCCCCCGCCATCGCCACCATCAAGGCGAAGTCGTTCGACGGCCTTGCCCCCGATGCCGGCCGTAGCGGCGCCGTCAGCACCATCGACGCTGCGGGAACACCCCGCGTCAAGGTCCTCGCCACCACCAAGGCCGAAAGCACCGGTGTCCGCATCGAAGACGCCCCCGTGGTGGTGGCCGGTGGCCGCGGCCTTGGCGACCAGTCGGCCTTCGGCATGCTCGAAGAGCTCGCCAACCTGCTCAAGGGTGCAACCGGCGCCAGCCGCGCTGCCTGCGACCTCGGATGGTACCCCCCGAGCCAGCAGGTCGGCCTCACCGGTAAAACCGTGTCGCCGAACCTCTACATTGCCATCGCCATCAGCGGCGCCAGCCAGCACATGGCCGGCATGGCCGGCTCCAAGAACATCATCGCCATCAACAAGGACGCCGACGCCAACATGGTGAAGGTCTCCAAGTTCGCCATCATTGAGGACTACAAGAAGGTCGTCCCGGCCCTGATCGAGGAGATCAAGAAGCTCGGCTAAGACTGCAGTCCTTTCCAGTTACGACACCACGAGGCGGGGGAACACTCCCCCGCCTCGTTCGTTTTCCAGGCCCTCGCCGACGCGCAACGTTAATGTCCGGGCATCTATCCCCGCCCGGCCGATGCGCTACACTGGAACTACATTGCTCAGGGTGCTCTACCACCATTTCTGCCGGGTCGAAACGCCCGCCCCGCCGCCACCAACGCTCCTGGCGCACCTGCCATCTTCCGCGCCCGGGATCCGCACCGCATGAACCTCTCTACCAACGGCACAGGCCGTAAAACCGTCGGCGTCCTCGCCCTCCAGGGCGACTTCCGCGAGCACCGCGAGATGCTTGAGTCGATGGGTCATACCGTCCGCGAGATCCGCAAACCAGAACAGCTCGCAGAGATCGACGCGCTCATCGTCCCCGGCGGCGAAAGCACCACCATCGCCCGCCTCATCATCAGCAACGGCTTCCACGGGCCCCTCCGCGAATTCTGCGCCAGCGGTAAGCCCGTCTGGGGCACCTGCGCCGGCGCCATCCTCCTCGCGAAACATGTCGACCGCCTCGACCGTCCCGGCATCGAGATGATGGACATCTCCGTCCACCGCAACGCCTTCGGCCGCCAGGTCGATAGCTTCGAGGCCAACCTGGACGTCGAAGGCCTCGATGGCGGCCCGTTCCATGCCGTCTTCATCCGCGCCCCCCGCATCGATGCGGTCAGCTTCCCCGCCCATGCCATCGCCACACTCGAAGACGGCACCATCGTCGCCGCCCGCCAGGGCAACCTCCTCGCCACTTCGTTCCACCCGGAACTGACCGGCGACACCCGCCTCCACGAACTCTTCCTCTCGATAGGCAGGCCACCGGGGGTATCGGCCAAATGACCGAACTGCGGGCAGAACCGCTCAGTCCCATCGACGCGGCGACCCTCTGGCCGCAGCTGCACCGCCTCGATACCGAGGTCATCGCCACGCGCGGCGGCGAAAACCTGCTCGTCTCCTCCGGCCTCGCCGCCACTGGCATCACTCGCCTGCCCCGTGTCCCGCGCACATCGGTCGTTGGCGTCCGCCGCGGGCTCTCGTACAGGGGAGTGGCCGTCGCTCGCCGCCTCTCCGGAGGCGCCGGCTGGGAAGTCGTCTCCCTCCGTATCGCCCGCCCGAAGGACGACGAAGCGGTCATCGCCCTCCTCGGCGGGCTCGCCAACGAAGTTGCCATGCGCGACGGGCGCACGCTCTATCTCCGGTACGCTGAAGGGTCGCCCCATGCGACGGCCCTGCGCCAGGCCGGGTTCTTCGCCTACCGCCTCGAACGCATCTACGCCCTGCCACCCGGTGCCCGGGGCGCCGAGACTCCTTTCCGTCCGGCAGCCCGATCCGATCGCCAACCGATCTTCCGCCTCTACTGCCGGGCGGTACCAGAAATGGTGCGCCGCCACGAAGCCCCGACCCAGCAAGAGTTCCGCGCCGTGCTCGACTCCTTCGATACCAGCCGAGAGTTCGTCCTCGATGGCCCCGGCAGCCTTCTCGCCTGGGTGGGCATCGGCGAACGCGAAGCGCACGTACTTGTTGATGGGGGCGAAGGCAGCATCGATGCCGCACTCGACCTCATCGAAGCCAACGCACCCCGCCACGGCGCCCTCGTCGTCGCGGAACACCAGCCCGATCTCGAAAGTGTCGCCGCCGGTCGCGGTTACCCCGCCCTCGGCGTCCGCCTGATGTGCGCGAGAAGGCTCGCGCTCCTGAACTCTCTGAAGGAGGTGGTCGCGGTACCGGGAGACTCCTACCCCGTCCCGCAATAGCCGTGTCCCAGCCCATTTCTCCCACACCCCTTCCCGACGAGCAGATCGTCACCGACGACCTCGACCTCCTCCTCGATGCCCTCCCACCGCGCATCGTCGAGTCCCTGCGCGCCGAAGAACGCCGTACCGATCTCCTCGAAGTCGTCATGGACCTCGGCCGCCTCCCCGAAGCCCGCTACCCGGGCCGCGAAGTCATCCTCAGCCGCGAAGAAGTCACCGAAGATGACCTCCAGTTCGTCACTGACCGCATCGGCGACTTCGGCGGCGACAACCGCGCCGGCATCGAGCGCACCCTCCACCGCATCTCCTGCATCCGTAACCGCCGGGGCAAGGTGGTCGGCCTCACCTGCCGCGTCGGCCGCGCCGTCTACGGCACCATCCGCGTCATCGAAGACCTCGTCATCAGCGGCAAAAGCATCCTCCTCCTCGGCAAACCCGGCGTGGGCAAGACCACCATGCTCCGCGAGGTCGCCCGCGTCCTCGCCGACGACGCCAACAAGCGCGTCATCATCGTCGATACGTCGA
This sequence comes from Chloroflexota bacterium, assembly GCA_963169135.1. Lineage (GTDB taxonomy): Bacteria > Chloroflexota > Dehalococcoidia > Tepidiformales > Tepidiformaceae > Amarobacter. The sequence continues at coordinate 2,083 of CAUJEQ010000040.1, read as the reverse complement.
ACGAAATCGGCGGCGACGGCGACGTGCCCCACCCGGCGATCGGCGGTTCCCGCCGTATGCAGGTGGCAACCCCGCTTGCCCAGCATGCCGTCATGATCGAAGCGGTCGAAAACCACATGCCCGAAGTCATCGTCATCGACGAGATCGGCACCGAACTCGAGGCCCAGGCCGCGCGGACCATCGCCGAACGGGGTGTCCAGCTCGTGGGCACCGCCCATGGCACCTCGCTCGAAAACCTCATGCTCAACCCCACCCTCGCCGACCTCATCGGCGGCATACAGTCGGTCACCCTTGGCGATGAGGAAGCCCGCCGCCGTGGCACCCAGAAGTCCATTCTCGAACGCAAAGCCCCGCCCACCTTCGACGTCGTCATCGAGATCGAGAGCTGGCAGCGCGTCGCCATCCACAAGAACGTTGCCGAGACCGTCGATGCCATGCTGCGCGGCTACGAGGCTCGCCCCGAAACGCGCCAGCTCGGCGGCGGTGGCCGCATCCAGATCGTCGATGAACCCGTTCGCGAGGAGGGGCGCATGGGTGCTGGCGCTCAGCAGGCTGTCCGCCCGAGCCGCCCGGCCTGGGAGATAGGACACCGCCGCAACGGAGGCCACGTCCGCGACCACCGTGATAGCTACCTCTTCGAGCAGGCGCCCGCCGGCGCGGCCCCCGCCCCACCCACCGGTGCTCTCGGCCGGGTGCTCCACCTCTTCCCCTTCGGCATTCCCCGCAGCCGGCTCGAAAACGCGATCCGCTCCGCCGGTGTGGCTGTCCAGGTGGTGGACGAGCTGAGCCAGGCCGACGTCGTCCTCACCATGCGCAGTTACTACCGGAGCAAGCCCGCCGCCCTGCGCGAGGCCGAAGAACGCAACATCCCTATGTACGTCGTGAAGAGCAACAGCACCTTCCAGCTCGAACAGGTGCTCCTGCAGTTCCGCGGCGACGGCGACGGCGACGGCAGCGCGCGCGGCGCCCGCCGCGACCCCATGGTCGATGTCTTCCGCGAGACCGAAGACGCTATCGCGAAAGTCATCGAGGAAGGCCGCCCCATCGAGCTCCCGCCCGCCAATAGCTACGTCCGCCGCGTCCAGCACCAGCTCGCCACGCGCTACAACCTGGATAGCAGCAGTTCGGGCAAGGAGCCCCTCCGCCGCGTGAAGATCCTGCCCCTTGGGCCCGGCGCCGGTCTTGGGCGCTGACCGCGGCCGCTTCATCGTCTTCGAAGGCGGTGAGGGCTCCGGCAAGAGCACCGCGTCGTTCGCCGTCGTCCACCGCCTCGAAGCCGAACGCATCCCGGTGCTCCACACCCGTGAACCCGGCGGCACTCCCGCCGGCGAACTTGTGCGCGGCCTCCTCCACCAGCCCCTGACTCCCTGGGCCGAACTCTTCGCCTTTCTCGCCGCCCGCGCGCAGCTCGTCGCCACCGTCATCCGTCCCGCCCTTGAGCGTGGCGAAAATATCATCTGCGACCGCTTCGCCCCCAGCACCTTCGCCTATCAGGTCCACGCCCGCGGGCTCGACCCCGTGATCGTGCGCACGGCCAACGCCGCTGCCACTGGCAGCCTCGAAGCCGATCTCGTCGTCTACCTCGACATCGCCCCTGAGACCGGCCTCGCCCGCAAGCGCGGCGAAGCCGAGGCCATTCGCACCGGACTCGAAGACCTCGAATTCCACCGCCGGGTGCGCGAGGGCTATCTCCTCCAGGCCCGTGCCGCGGCCGCCCGCTGGACCGTCATCGACGCCGGTCTCCCGCCGGAACGCGTGGCCGAGCTCGCCCTCGGGGCCGTCCACGCCACCCTCCATGGCTAACAGGGAGGCGCCGAGGCGCAGAGAGCCGCTGAGGACAGCTCATGTGCCCGCCGCGCGGAAAGGCACTCTCAGGATAACCTCTGCGCCTCCGTGCCTCTTTGTTAATCCCTTGGCGCGCCCTCGGCGTCCTGGCGGCTAAGGGGTCCGGTCGCGCACCTGCCGTTCCATTTCCTTGAAGAACTGCCCGATCATGAGCTTCGCGGCCCCGCTCAGTACCTGGCTCCCGACCCGCGCGAGCCCGCCCTGCGCCTTCAGGTCGCCTCGGTAGGCCACCACCGTC
>CAUJEQ010000039.1 GCA_963169135.1 Chloroflexota bacterium | reverse complement strand
GCTCTTCCTGTTGAACCTCCCTGCGGTGGTGGTCGTGTGGCTGTTGCTGCTCCCGCTCCCGGCCGACGGGGGGCGGGGCATCCGGACCTTCCGCGTCGACCCCGCCTCGCTGGCGGCGCTCATCACCGCGTTCACCGGGCTTGCGCTCCTCGGGTCGGCGCTCCGCTCGGGGAACGCCGTATTCCCCGCCGTCTCGGTGGGCCTGCTGGTCGCGGGCGTTGCGGCTTATGCGTGGCTGTTCCGGTCCTCGGGCCAGGCGGTGGTCGACCTGAACCTCTTCCGGGCGCCAGCCTTCGCGCGTTCCGGGGCGATGACCGCGGTTTCGAACCTGGTGATGTACACGATCCTGGTCGCCATGCCCGTTTACCTGCGCGATGAGCGCGGAGTCGGCGCGGGCGCCATCGGGGCACTGTTGTTCGCGATGAGCGCCACCTCCGTGATGGCGGCGCCGGTGGGCGGGCGGGTCGCCACGCGCTTCGGCATTCGCGCCGGGCTGGTGTCCGGATCGGGAGTACTCATCCTCGCGACCGCGGGCGTGCTGGGGGCGGTGGCCGCGGATGGGACCTACAGCCTGGCCCTGCCGCTCGCCCTCGTGGGCATCGCGATGGGGCTGGCCGGGGCCGCCCAGCAGTCGTCCGGGCTCGCTGCCTGGCCGGTCGCGCTGGCGGGTTCGGCAGCGGGAACACTCTCGTTCATGCGCTACGTCGGTTCGGTGGCAGGCGCGTCGCTGCTGGCCGCCGTGCTCGGCCGCGAACCGGGCGCGGGCGAGTTCGAGGCGCTCCTGGCGATCCTCGCGTGCGCCGCGCTGGCCAACGGCGCGCTGGCGCTCTGGGGGCCGGGCAGCCGCTCGCGTGCGGGCGAACAGCTGGCCCAAAGCCCCGTCTGAGCGTCGCTACGGCAGGATCGTCACCGTCCCGGCTTCACCGTCGACTGCGACCATTGCGCCATCCGGGATCACGCTCGTGCCCACCTGGGTGCCCACGACACAGGGGATGGCGAACTCGCGCGCGCAGATGCCCGAGTGCGACATCACCCCGCCGGTATCGGTAACGATGGCGCCGGCGATGGCGAACAGGGCTGTCCACGGCGGGGCGGTGGTAACGCACACCATGATGTCGCCGGGTTCGAGCCTGTCCGATTCATCGAGGTGGCGGATGACGCGAGCGCGGCCAGTGACGGTGCCCCGGCTGGCGCCGGCGCCCTGGACTACGCCGTTGCTCACCGACGGCATGCCGAGCCCGAAGAAGTGGCGGACCATCGGCAGCATCTCGGGGGGAAGCTGGGAGATATCCGGCATGGCGCCCAGGAACGGAGGCGGGGCGAGCCGTTCCCACCGCTCGAACTCGGCCCGGCCAGCGCGAGCCGTTGGGCGGACCCAGTCGCCGGGTTCATTGGCGGCACGCATGGCCTCGTCCCAGTTCAGATGGAAGATGTCCTCCGGCCGGTCGAGCGCGCCCGTCGCTGCAAGCTTGCGGCCGAGCGCCAGCACCGGCAGGCGCATCACGCCGATGATGCTGAGCTGCCAGCGGGCACGGTCCTCGCTGACGGCCACGTGCTCCTGTGTGACGGCGACCAGTTTGCGGAAAGTCGCCAGCTTGTCGCCACTGAGGCGGGATTCGACCTCCGCAAGCGCGGCTGCTTGCTGCTCCGTGGACCGGCGGCCGAGCGCTCCAGGGCCGTCCGCGGGGCCGGCGAGGTACCTCGCGACGAGGTCGAGCACGCCGGCCGGGTTTTCGGCCCAGGTGGGTACATGCATCGCACCCCACGTCTCGGCCCGCCAGCCGAAGTCATTGAGGAAGCGGTCGAGTTCCGCCAGGAACTCTCGCCCGCCGGGCAGTTCGGCGAGGTTGCCGAAGTTGCCAGACTTCAGGGCTTCGGCCAGGGCCGCAGAGGATGCCGCCTGCGCGGCCAGCGTATCGAGACCGGCGCCAGATGCCGCGGTCGCGTTCTTCGATCCCTGGAGGAGGGTGCCGCTTAGAATGGGGCCGTCGGCGCCGAGCTCGGATTCAAGGAACTGGAGCAGGACAAACGTCGGCTCCATGAACTTCTTGACCACGACCATCGTCAGGCGGAGCGCCTCGATGGCCTCGCCTGCCAGCCGGTCCATGGCGGCGGCGGCCTCCGGCGCGGTCATGCCGTCGAAGTCAGCCTCGCGGACACGCTCACAGAAGGCGCGGATGCGCGGCGCGTAGTCGTTGTGCCATACGGCCAGCCCCCCGGCCACGACATCCGGGGGCGGGTCCGGGATCGTTGGCGGAAGGCTGAACTCGTAACCGTTGGCGAACAGGGTCGGCGCACTCAGGATCTGCTCCTGGAATGCGCCCACCATGTGTTGGGCGAGTTGGACCGTGGGCCCCGGGAAGTGCATGCGGTCTCCCACCCACGGCGCCTGGCTCATGGCCGGGTCGGGCCACGTTACTGTGAATTGGTCGGTTACCTGGACTGATTGCATTGGTCTCCCTTTCCGTCACCCCTCCCGAAGAGTCCGCAGCCCCCCTGGCCGGGAGTAGACGGTATTAACGGTTGATTAACCTGCTAATGCAAGTCGCGATGCGCCGGCCAACGTGAACCGGCTCACAATTGGCCGGGGGCGGCCCGGCATTGCCCGCTTCCCACCGCTCATGAGTAAACTCGGGTATGCGCGTCGGCCTCATTTCCGATACCCACATCCCCGAAGCCCGCTACGAACTCTGGCCCCAGGTCTTTGACGCCTTCCGCGGCGTCGATTGCATCCTCCACGCAGGAGACATCCACGACCTGGTCGTGCTCGATCAGCTTGCCGATATCGCCCCCCTCTGGGCCGCCCGGGGCAACGGCGAGGACGGAAGCGGCGGCCGCCCCATCCAACCAGACCACCCTCGCCTGCGCGAGTCGTGGCTGCTCGACCTGGACGGTCTGAAGGTGGGCCTCACCCACGACGTGCCCATCCCGGAGTACCCGCCCCACCTCACCCTCGACCGCGCGCTCAACCGCTACTTCGGCACCACCGAGCTCGACGTGCTGATCTACGGCGATACCCACGTCGAGGCGATCGACCACATCAACGGCGTGCTCTGCGTGAACCCCGGTTCCCCCACCTACCCCCGCAACCTGGACACACAGCTCGGGACGATCGGCTTCCTCGAAATCAGCGGCGGCCGTGCCGATGCCACAATCTGGCAGCTCACCGAGCATGGCATCGAGCCGTTCAACTGGAGCAAGTGGAAGCGGCCCTGGTAGGGCCGCCCCTGGACCACCCGGCCCACCGATTCACGATTCACGATTTGCGATTTGGAGATTCCGGCCCGCACCCCTGTTGACTCCGCCCCGGACGCTGCACATCCTCCTCGGATCTGGCCTTCCTCGAAATCAGCGGCGTCGCGCCGAGGCTACCATCTGGCAGCTGACCGGATGACGGCATCGAGCCGTTCAACTGGACCAGGTGGAAGCGGCCATGATAGAGGATGGCGGCTAATGACCGGCTAACGGCCCCCCTCGTTCGCCGGGTTCTTTACCGGGTCGCGCCAGTCGCGCTCGATGATCACGTGCGAGCCGCGCGGAACGATGTACGCAGGCGCGAGCGCCTCTTTCAGGTCCTCGGCCGAAGTGAACTCCATGACTTCCGCGGCTTCGTGTGGCGCGTACGAGAAGACCGAGTCCGGCAGACTCTCGAACGTATCGAAAAGCGTCACTTCAAATGAGGAGAAGAGCTCGCCCGTGTCACCCTCATAAACCATCTTCAGCGCAATGTCGGTCTTGACGTCGACCCAGATGGTCGCGTTCGTCAGCGGCTTTCCCGGACTGAGGCAAGTCTCCGGCGTTAGCGTGACGGAGATGACGTGCGCCTCGCGCCCTGCGACCCGTTCCGTGCCAGCCAGTTGTGCCCTGAAGCACCCGTCCGCGTTCCAGCCATCCAGGTGCTGAGTGAGCGAGACCGAACCTGGTGCAGGCAGCACCGAGATCAGCCTGGGGCCATGCACGATCACGGGTGCGTCCTCTGGGCCATGGTAGATCCACATCTCCTCAGCCGACATCGCTGTCCCTTCGAGGTAGGTCACGCCATTCACCCGCGAACGGCTCTCGACGCGGTAGCGGTTCTGCCCCCCCACCCAGGATTCGACAGTCGTCTCAGCTTCGGAGCTACGGGTAACCGCAATCATGTGGTAGTTCGACGGGTTGGCCGCCAGAGCATCGGTGGCTGCGATGCTCCGCTCGATGAGTTCCGCCGCGTTCGCGCGCTTCGGCCCGCTGGCGCCGATGCCCGGGACAACCACCGCGGCGGCCAGCACCGCCGCTGCAACCGCACTAACGGCGCCGAGCTGCCATGCCCTTGCCCGGCGCACCGGGGTGGGCAAGGTGTTCGCCGCACCGGGATCGAATTCCAGCGGCGGGACCGGAACGGCAAAGGACGCCTCCAGGTCTCGTTCCAGCCGCCCGGTCTCATTTGTCTTCACGGTAGTTCTCCTTCAGCTGTCGCAGCGTTCGTTGCAGCTGCTTCTTCACCGCTTCTGGGCTCTTCCCGACCAGCGGGGCGATCTCGCCTGCGGTCAGGCCGGCCGCGTAGCGGAGCGCGAGCAGGTCGCGCTTCGATGGTTCGAGTGCTGCAACGGCCCGCCGCAATTCGCGCACGCTCTCCAGCTGGAGGGCATCTGCCTCCGGGGATCCCGCGGCTACTGGCTCGAAGCCTGACAGAGCGTCCCATGGCACGGATGGCCGCCTACGCCGGTGCGCGTCGATTGCCTCGTTCCGCGCAATCCGAAACAGCCAGCTCGCAAACGGCGTGTTCCCGTTCCGAAACCCGCCGATCCCACCAAACGCCTTGAGGAAGACCGCCTGCGTGAGATCTGCTGCTTCCTCCGGGTTGCCAGCCTTCGCCGCCAGGTAACGGTAGACTCGCGGCAAGTACCGCTCGTAAATGGCCGCGAACGCCGCCGGTTCTGCTTGCGCCGCCGCAACCAGGGCGTCGTCCGGCCCGCCCTCGATGACAGACGCGCGGAAGGGAATCGCTCTTAACACCCGCGCGCCGCCCGTCTGTCGGTGTTCATGCGTACTCCATGATGCACGTCCCGCGCTCGCGGGAACGGTAAGGTTGTGTGATCAGTCACGCGAACAAACACGTAGCGGCGCAGAGAAGGGGACATCGGCGGGCGCCAACCTCATGCCTCATGCCCCACGCCTCATGCCTGGTCTGTCACAGAAACGCGGGCTCGCTCGTCTCTTGTTCCAGGCGGCGCGGAATTGTGGTCGGCCGGGAGGATTGGCATGGAACGCATGGATAACTCGAGGCAGGTCGCGGTCGTTGGCGGGGGACTGGCAGGGCTGGCCGCCGCGGCCTACCTGGCCCGCGATGGGCACCGCGTCACCGTCTTCGAACGGGCGGATGCCCTCGGCGGCCGGGCACGCACGCGGGAGCGCGATGGCGTGCTCCACAACCTCGGGCCTCATGCGTTCTACCGCGGCGGCGCGGCCGAGGAGGTGCTGGCCGACCTCGGCGTGATCTTCACCGGGAGCAGCCCGAACGGCATGGGCGTCTGCCTGCGGGGTGGGCGCACCGCGGCCCTTCCCCGTGACGCCCGCACGATGCTGACCTCCCGCCTCTTTCGCCTGCGCGACCGGGCTGAGGCCGGCGCCCGGATGATGACCCTCCGTGGCGCCGACCCCGAGAGCATGCGCGGCCGGACCGTCGCCCGGTACTTGCGCGAGGAGTTCGCCCACGATATCTCGCGCGACTACGTGGAGGCGGTCATCCGCCTGGCGACCTACGCCAACGCGCCGGGACACGTCGATATCGCCGACGCGATGCTCCAGCTCCGGGGCGGAGGGATCAGCGGGGTGACCTACATCGACGGCGGCTGGCAGACCCTGGTCGCCGGGCTCCGGAGCGCGGCCGAGGCGGCGGGCGCGGAGCTCCGAACCGGCGCTCGAATCGTGCGCGTCGCTCCCGGCCCCCGGCCCGCAGTCGTTCTCCAGGATGGCAGCCGCGTCGAAGCCGGCGCGGTCATCCTTGCGGTGGCGCCCGGGGTTGCCGCCGACCTGTTGCCCATTGCCGCCACCCGGCGCTGGGCCGAAGACGCCGTTCCCGCGCGGGCGGCCTGCCTGGACGTCACCCTGCGGAAGCTGCCGCGGCCCCGGCGGCTCTTCGGGCTGGGAGTCGACCGGCCCTGGTACCTCTCGGTCCACACGAAGTTCGCGCGCCTGGCGCCCGAAGGGCTGACGACGGTCTCCGTCGCGAAGTACCTCCCGGCGGGCGAATCCAACGACCCGGAGGCGGACCTGCGCGAACTCGAAGGCATGCTCGATGCGGTGCAGCCCGGCTGGCGCGAGCTCGAGACGGGCCGCCAGTTCCTGCCCGGGATGGTCGTAACCACCGCCGTCCCCCGGAGCGACCGTGGCGGCATTCCCGGGCGGCCCGGGCCGGCAGTTCCGGGCGCCGAGGGCGTGCTTGTCGCGGGCGACTGGGTGGGGCCGACCGGCTGGCTCACGAACGCGGCCCTCGGTAGCGCGCGCATCGCCGCCCGCGAGGTCTCGCACCGGCTCGCGGCAACGCCCGCCCGCGAACCCGCGCTGGCGAGCCGATAGGATACGCCGCATGGAAGCGCCGCTCGACGCGCGCGATGCCACTTTCGAGGAACACCGGGGCCTCCTCTTCGGTGTCGCCTACCGGATGCTGGGTTCGGTCGCCGCGGCCGAGGATGCTGTCCAGGACGCCTATCTGCGCTTCCGCAACGCCGCCACCGGGGCCGCAAATCCGCGCGCTTTCCTGGTCACGGTGGTCACCCGGCTCTGCCTGGATGAACTGAAGTCGGCCCGCAGCCAGCGCGAACGGTACATCGGCCCATGGCTCCCCGAGCCGCTCGTGCGGCTTGCCGGCGATGCGCCCTCGCCCGAAGACGCCGTGGAACGCGCGGACAGCGTCAGCATGGCCTTCCTGGTCATGCTCGAAGCGCTCGGGCCGGTGGAGCGCGCCGTGTTCCTCTTGCGCGAGGTGTTCGATTACGACTACGGCGACATCGCCCAGGCGGTCGGAAAGTCGGAAGCCGCTTGCCGGCAGGTGTTCCGGCGCGCCCGCGAGCGCATCGCCGAACGCCAGCACCGCTTCACCGCGACCTACGACCAGCGGCGCGACCTGACGAACCGCTTTCTCCAGGCCGCGAACGAAGGCAACCTGGCCGGGCTGATGGAGATCCTGTCCGCCGATGTCGTGGCGGTTTCAGATGGCGGTGGGCTGGCCACGAGCGCCCGTCGGCCGGTCTACGGCGCGAACCGTGTCGCTCGGTTCGCCATCGGCATCGCCCGGAAGGAGCCTATCGCCTGGGTCGAACTCGTCGACGTGAACGGCCAGCCCGGGTTCCTGTTCCTGAGCAAGAGCGGCCGCGTGATGACGGCGGCCGTGCTGGAGGAGACGGACGGGCTGATCTCGGCCGTCTACGCCATCCGCAACCCGCAGAAGCTCCGCCACATCGGGCAGGGCGGGCGACTGCCGGCCAGCGGTCAGGCCTCAGCGCTCAGCGAGTAGTGCGGGCTCGGGCGTCACGTCTGCCCCGAGACGTGGTCGACCTCGACGGCTCCACCCTTCTTTTTCATGTAACCGCCCACGGTGCGCGCAGCGTCGGCGAGGGGTGAAACGGTGATGGATCGGGGGCCGGTGCGTTTCGCGTCCCATCCGGTGAGCTTGACAGGCAGGCCGCCCTGCCACGCGTTCTGGTCCGGGATGGTTGCCGTACTCTTGTCGATCGCCTCGAGCCAGGCGGCTTCGGTCGCTACCGTGTTCCCCAGTCGGCCGTTCACCATCGCAGCTGGTTTACCCTCTTCGATCCGGGCGCCCGTGACCTGGCGGGCCTTCGTCTCGTCGTCGGCGACGTGCTTCTTCTTGAACGGAGCGGTAAGCGAGATCCGGCTCGCAGGGACCTTCGTCACGCCGTCTCCGTAGAAACCATCGAGCAAGCGCTGGACATTCGTGCCCACGAGGCCGCTCACCGTGCGGTTGCCCGCCAGGCGCTGCAGTGTTTCGAGGCCCCCGGGAGCCCGCGCCACGCGCTGCCTCCCCGGCGTGCCGGATCGGCCCACTACGGCGGGCCGCGGGGCATCAGTCTTGCGCATGCGGTTCTCAGGCATTCGGTGCCCCTATTCCTGT
>CAUJEQ010000038.1 GCA_963169135.1 Chloroflexota bacterium | reverse complement strand
AGCGTTCCTGGTGTTCGAAGAGTTCTCGGTGACGAACGGGCCGGACCTGCACGTGATCCTTGGCGCGACGGCTGATGGCGGGGGAGACGGGCTCGACCTCGGGGGTCTGAAGGCTACGGACGGGACGTTTAGCTACGAGGTGCCAGACGGGACCGACCTTGCGGCGTTCAAGAGCGTGACCATTTTCTGCAAGTCGTTCCCGACGGTCTTTGCGGTTGCTACGCTGGAGGTCATGTGATGGAGGCAGCAGCCAATCCACTCTCGCGGGTCGCGGGGGTGGTCCCGGCACGGACAGAATGGATGTTTTCGGTGGTGGCGCGGCTCGCAGGAGCAGCGCTCGCCCTGGGAATTGCTTTTGACCAGTCGTACAACCGGACGGAGGTGTTCGCACCGGTGGTGGCGCTGATCGCGGTCGCGAGCTGCATCCCGGTGCCGGTGAAGGCGGCGGGATGGGTCGCGGGGGCCGGGGCGGGGGTTGTGTTCTACGCAGGGATGGTGCTCACGCACCTCGGTGCCGGGGTGGGGATGGCACTGGCCGGGGCGATCGCCGGCGCGGCGGCAATCGCGTGGAGTTCCCGGACCGGTGGGACGTGGCCAGCTGCGATCGGGTTCCTGGCTTCGGCGGGGTTGGTCGGCGCGGTGATGCTGGGGATCTTCTTCACGGTCGAGGGGTAGCGAATCTGGGGTAGGGTGGTTCCACATCCCCGCACTTGCTGACGCGCGCCTATGAGGGGAGGGAACGGATGGCCTGGCGCTGGACGATGGCCATGGTGAGGTCGCCGCGGGTTTTCTCGAGGATGCCGCGGGTCTGGTCAGTGGTGCGGCGGAGGCCGCCGGTCATGGCATCCGGGAAGTCGATAGTGACGAGCACGGAGTAGATGTGGTCCATGGCGTCGAGAATTTCCTCGCAGCCCTCAAAGTGGCCGGCGCGGAGGCGGTCGAGGATCATGCGGCGCATTTCGCCGACGGCTTCGGCGATGCCGTTGAGGTAGGCGGGGTACTCGACACCGAGTTCCTCGGGGGAGGGGATGGCACCACCGGTGAGAAGGGCGAGGGTCGTCCGGGCCTCGGCGTACTCCTTCTGAGCGTCGTGGAGGAAGCCGGCGTAGTAGACATCGGCGTGGCCTTCGAGGGCGGCGACCGCATCGTCGCGGACGCGTTTCGCGTCGTCGAGCATGCGGGCGGCCTGGTCGAACTCGCCGCGATGGACGGCGCGGATGCTGTTGGCGCTCATGCGAATGATGGCGCGGCTGGCGGAGAGCGCCTGTTCGCGGGCGGCGTTCTTGGCAGCGAAGTGGTCGAGGATGCGCGGGATGACGGTTTCGAGCGGGGTGGTGTCGCTCATGGCGGCGGTCCAGTCTGTGCGGATGGGAACCGGGAGCGGAGCTAGAGGTCCTTCACTGGCTCGGGGAGTTCGCCGTCACGAGCGGCGTCGATCATTTCGCGGGCGCCCTCGGGGAGGTCCATACCGTACTCCTCGAAGCGCTTTTCAACCCAGGAGCCGATCTGACGGGGGTCGCGGTAGGCATCGGGGCCGCCGCCGTCGGAGGGGTCGCCGTACTTATCGATGATGTCGGCGCGGGTGTAGGAGCGGGCGAACTTCGAGACGAGGCGGGAGGTCCGGGCGCTGCCGCAGTGTTCGCACGGGGCTTTCACCTCGGTATCGATTTTGCGGGTGAAGTAGTTGGTGACCTTGCCGCAGTCGCCGCAACGAAACTCGTAGATAGGCATGCGTCCATTGTCGAATGGGGATCGGCGATTGTCGATCCCCGGGAGACTACTTCGCAGGATCGAGGATGTCCTTGAATCCGTAGCCCGCGTGGGGGCCCATGAGGATGATCTCGTAGATGCCGATGCCCTTGCGGCGGCCGGCGGTGACCTGGGAGACCTGCTGGACGTGGAGGTTGGCCATGGGAGGTTCTGCGGCGAGGTCGTACTGGCCCCCGTCGACCTCATAGGGGCCGACCCACATGCCATGGCCCCACTTCGGTTCGCCGTAGCCGATGCCCTTCATGAGGAAGGAGTAGAGGGGCTTGATCTCGATATTGAGTTCCTTCCCTTTCGGTGGGCGGAGGGTAATGGTGGCGGACTCGAGCCAGCGCGTGCCCTTCTGGAAGCGGAGGTCGTGGTCGACTTCGGTCTCTTCCATCGAGGCGTCGGGGTAGGGCTTGAGGATGACGCCGGACTGGTGCCAGCGGGTGCCGTCGGAGTTTTCCGAGACGGTGAAGAGCGTGCAAAGGTCTTCGAAGTTGAGCGGGGCCCAGTTCCAGAAGAACTGGGGGGCTTCGGAAGGCGGCGCGCCGCGGGGGTCGCGGCCACCGACGTTGCGGATCCCCCAGGAATGGTCGCGGGAGCCCCACCAGGTATCGGCGCCGAGGTCCCAGGACTGGCCGTCCGCGGAGAGCTTGCCGGACCATTCGCCGTGCTGGGTGATGCGGGTGTAGTCCATCACGGGGACGTTGCGGGACAGGCGGAGGAAGTGGGGCTCTTCGGCAGGTAAGGAGCGGGCATGGCAGAGGAGGTCAGCGGTGATGCCCCATTTGTTTTTTGCGATCTTGATGCGGAACTTCT
>CAUJEQ010000037.1 GCA_963169135.1 Chloroflexota bacterium | reverse complement strand
AGCCAGACAAGCCAGGGTCAAGGTGTGGGCGGCGTCGGCGCTGACCCGCGGTTAGTCCCAGCGGGCCGGGAGCTTGAGGTGGGTCAGGTTGTCCTCGCCCACTTCCCGGACGATGACATCCCAGGCGTCGAGGTCCCACTCGCCCACGAAGGTGTACGAGGATCCGCGCCGCCCAGCACGCGCGGTGCGCCCGATGCGGTGGATATACTCCTCGGCGTTCTGGGGCACGTCGTAGTTGATGACGTGTTCGATGTCGGGGATGTCGAGGCCGCGGGCGGCGACGTTGGTGGCAACAAGGAAGTCCAGCGCGCCAGAGCGGAAGTCCGCCATGACACGGTCGCGCTGGCCCTGGCGGAGGTCACCGTGGATGGCCTGTGCGGGGACGCCCGCACCCTGCAGTTGCGCGGTCAACCGGTCGACGCCGATCTTCGTGTTGCGGAAGATGAGCGAGCGGCCGAGCCCGTGCTCTTCGTAGATGTAACGGAGGGCCGGGAACTTGTCGCGTTCAGGGACCTCGCAGAAGAACTGCTCGACGCCCTCGGCTGCGCGCTGTTCGGGGTCGACGGCCACCCGTTCGGCCCGGCGCATGTGGCGGTAGACGAGCCGGCCGATGCTCTCGGGCATCGTGGCGCTGAAGAGGGCCGTCTGGCGGTCCTTGGGGACGGTGCGAAGGATGTAGTCGATGTCGCGCGCGAAACCGATATCAAGCATCTGGTCGGCCTCATCGAGGACGACGAAGTGGACACTACCGAGCTTGAGGGTGCCGCGCTTCAGGTGATCGATGACGCGTCCGGGCGTGCCGACGACCACGTGCGCTCCGCGCTGGAGATGGTCGATGTCGGTGTTGACGCGGCTGCCGCCGACGAGGCCGACGGTGATGAACCCGTAGAACTCGCCGAGGTGGATCATCACGTCGCGGACCTGGTTGGCCAGTTCGCGGGTGGGGACCATGACGATGGCCTGCACGTCGCGGCTGGTAGGGTCGATGGTGCGAGCAAGGGGAAGGCCGAAGGCGATGGTCTTGCCGGTGCCGGTCTGAGCCAGGCCGACCACGTCGGCGCCGTCCAGGAGTCTCGGCAGGGCTTCCTGCTGGATGGGCGTCGGTTCCATGTAGCCAAGTGCGGCGATGGCCGCGAGGGCGGTCTCGTCGAGGCCGAGGGCGCGGAACGACTCGGAGATCGGGGCGGTCGGGGGGGGGAGGTCGCGGGAGCGGGGACTAACCGGCGCTTGCCCTTCGCCGGCGCCGCGGCGCTTGCGGCTGCCGCGGGAGCGGCTGCGGCGGGGCGCTTCTTCGGTAGCGGTTGCGCTGTCGCGGTGGGGCTGGACGCCCGCGGGGACGGATGGCGGCGTGGGCCGTGCTTCGCGGGGGGCCGTGGGGGCCTGCACTGCGGAAACGGATTCGCCTGGAGCCGGGGCCTCGCGGCGCCGGAAAGGACGGGAAAGGGCCGAGATGAGCGGAGTCAGAATCACTTCCTGGTTATCGCCGGCAGAATTGGGGCATGGCGCCCGGCGGCGAAATAGAGGGGCCGGGTAAGCGTGGAACCGGGGCGGTACTCAATCACGCTCTGCGGCGCGAGGGCTGACCTGCGGGGGCGCACAATCACCATGACCTTCAGGTACTTAGCCTATCACAAACAGCCGGTTGAGGCTCAGCGCCGGGCTTACGGCTTCGCCTGCGACATCAGGGCGAGCATGTTGCCCTCGGGGTCGGTGAAGAACGACATCCATTCCTCGGTGCCATCCTCGTGACGGTGGATGAGGTGCGGTTCGCCCTGGAAGGCAACACCCCTGGCCCGGAGGGCAGCCGTCGCTGCGTGGATGTCCGGCACCGCGAAGTACAGGACCGAGTGGCCCATGCCCTGGGCTTCGGGGAGTGCATCGACGAACAGTCGCGTACCGTCGCAATCGAAAAAAGCCAGCTGGCCGAACGTGTACAGGTGCTTCAGGCCGAGGGTGTCGCGGAAGAAGGCGACCGCCGTCTCGATGTCCTTCACTGCGTGGGAGACCTGGCCGATGTGGGCGAGGGCGACCGTTGCTGCTGTGTTCGTTTGCATGGAGGACCTCCTGTGGTTGAGGTGGCGGGGGTGAGGACATCGCCCAAAGGTGGGCCATCCGGGGCCGCGCGGTATGACGGCATGATAGTGCGGCGATGCAAGGAATTACCCTCCCCCGGGGGTACGCCGTTGGCGAACGGTGGCTACAATGCGCGCGCACTGGAGGGCGCCCGATGAACGAACTGCGCACAATCCTCTACGAAGTCGACCGCGGCCGAGCGCGCGACGAGAATGGGCGGCTGGTATGACGATCAAGGCGACGTCGATGCTCTCCATCCTCGCGATCTGGGTCGCGAGCATCGCCGCGGTGGTGGCGAACGGCGACTCGTGGTGGCTCCTGATCTTCTCCGTCCTGGCCACGGCGGCAGTCGGAGCCTCGGCCTGGCGGCGCCTGGGCATTTCGCGACTGATCGGCATCGCCGGGACGTGGGCTGCCACGGGCGTGGCGGCCGCGAGCGACGCGGATGCCACCTGGGTCAGCATCTTCGCGTTCCTCACGACCGGGGCTGTGGTCTACAGCACGATGAAGCGGGATGCGTGGATGCAGGGCGCGGGGATCGCCGTCGCCTGGGGCGCGGTGGCGGTCGCCGTTGCCGAACACGGGAGCGGGCCTGCCTGGATGTGCATCTTCGCCTTCCTCACCGCCGGCGCCGTGTCGAATAGCCATGGCGAAATGGGCCGCGGGGTGGCGGCGATGGCCTGGTGGGGCGCCACAGGGGCGATCGTGTTCTTCGCGGGTGGCGGCTGGGCCTGGCTCAGCGTCATCGCCTTCCTCCTGACAAGCGCGTCGCTCGGATTCGGGAGCTTCTCGTTCCCGAAGGGGCTGGAGTGGGACCTGTTCGATCGTGACGACGACGATGAGCGCGTGAAGGTGGTGCGCTAACATCGAAGGCGTGGATGCAACACCGGACCGCGACGACCGCGACGACCGCGACGACGGCGAGCTGGGGCCAGACCTTGGGCCGGACGAGCGCGATCTCGACCTGCTGGACGGGAGCTGGGAGCAGGAGTACTACTCCGGCCGCATGAAGACGCGTGACTGGAACGCCGTGCTGATCGGCTTCGCCATCCTGGTGGTGGCCGCGATGGTGGTACCGATGCTGCTGGTGTTCGCGCGATGACGGCGGAACTCGACGGCCGTGTGATTGCGCTGTTGTGTCGCGGCACCGACGCCGACCGTGCGATGGCGGTGGCCATGGCCGAGGCGGGGGCGAACCTCGCCCTTGGCACGGTGACGCGGGCGCAGGACGAAGAGTTCTCGACCGCGTCGATTGCGAACGAAGTGTGGGCAATGGGGCGGGAGCAGTTCAACCGCGTGCTCGATGCCGCCGACCCGGCTGAGGCCGCGGCGTTCGCGGCGGAGGTGTGCGACCGGCTTGGCCGCTGCGACGCCATCGTGCTGGCCCCGGGACCGATCCCGGAGATCCCCTTCGATGAACTGTCGCGGGACGAGTGGGACCCGCTGGTGGCCCGGACGCTGACGGCGTGGCTGTTCTGCGCGCAGGCGTTCGGCCGCGTGATCGAGCGTGGCGGTGGCGGCGTGATGGTGATTGCGATAGACCCCGGCGACCAGAGCCCTTCGAGCCAGGCATTGGATGCGGCGCTGGCCGGGGCCACGGCGGGGTTGCGAGTGGGGTACGCGCCGCGGGGCGTGCATGTGATGGGCTGTGCACCGGGCGCGGCCGCGGGGCGGATCGCCGCCGTCCTTTCTTCCTGAAGCTGGCGTAATTCGAGGTGCGAACCGGGCCGTTGCGGCCCTGCGCGGGCGTGTTGTTGGTTTCTGAGTGCGGTTTCCAAAGTCTCTTCTTAATTTTCTTAAGTTTGGTATTGACTTTCCTGAGATGATGTCCGATATTACCTGAGTCAGACACGGCGGGCCCGGATTTTGGCTCGCAAAGGAGAGAACGCATGGACATCAACACGCACTTCCTGATCAACTACCCGGAGCAATACATGGCGAGCCGGCTGGCATCGGCCGGGACGTACCGGTTCGGGACTGGCTCGGCAGCTGTCGCTATGATCGCGGCGATGGCGGCGGGCGTCCGGCGCGCCTCGGCATCAATCGAGACGTGGGCACGCGGGACCACCACGAATGATGCCGCCGAGCGCGGCCTGCCCCGCGTGCACTCGGCGCGATAAGGAGAACAGAGCATGGCCCGGTTTGTAGGAGCATGCCCCAGCTGTGACAGCCCGATGATCGTTCGACGGCTGGAATGCCCCACGTGTGGCGTCGGTGTGGATGGGCGGTTCGATGCGGGCCCGCTGGCGCGCCTCAGCCGGGAACAGCTTGCATTCGTGGAGACCTTTCTGCGCGCCCGGGGGAAGATCAAGGATGTCGAGGAAGAGCTCGGCATTTCGTATCCGACGGTGGTTGCGCGGTTGAACGACGTGCTGGTCGCGCTCGGCTTCGAAGCGGGGGAAGACCCGCGGGAAGCAGAGCGGCGGCAGCGAGTGCTGGACGAACTGGCAGCGGGCCGCCTGAGCGCGGCCGAGGCTGCCGAACAGTTGCGCGCACTGGGAGCCCGGGATGGCTAACTCACCAGAAGAGGTCCAGCGAGCCCTCGATGAGGCTAAACGCGCCCGCGAGGATGCGGAACGGTTGCGCGAAGACGCGCGCAGGGCGCGGGAAGAGGCGAAACGGCTTCGGGATGAGGCGCGGAACGCGACGCGGAGCGCCCGCCAGAGCATCCGCGACGAACGGCGGGGGAGGATGCACCTCGCCAGTGAAGATGCGGACGAACCCGGCGGCATCCGCTCGGAGCACACGTTCAGCCTCGAGGGCATTCACCAGGTTGTGGTCGACACGACGGCGGGAAAGGTGACGGTCCGGCGGTGCACACCGGAAGAGACGCCGGGCGTCATTTCGGTCGGGAGCAAGAGTTCACCGACGCTCGACGTGAAGCGCGACGGCGACCGCCTGACGATCGAAGTGAAGCTCATCAAGGGCTGGCTGTTCCGCCGCCGCCAGGGGGCGACCACGGTGGTGCGGCTGGACGACACGCCGCTCGAAAGCCTGCGCCTGCAAAACGGTTACGGGGAGACTGAACTCAACGGGGTAGGTGCGTCCGACATTCGCGTGAACGTGGGCGCCGGGAGCGTGCAGTGCATTCAGACGCGCGGCTCCCTGGACGTGAATGTTGGCGCGGGGAAGATCGCGATCCTGGCACACTCGGGCCTGGCGCGGGCGGACAGCGGAACGGGCGACGTGGTGCTGGACCTCGCGGAGGTGGTCCCGGGCGAATACCGGGTTGATGTTGGGCTCGGGCGGGCCGAAGTGCGGCTGCCAGCCGGGGAGCGGGTGAACATCCGCGCGTCGAGCGGCATCGGCAAGACGCGGAGCGAGTATCCCTCGGCCGGCGACGACGCTCCCACGCGACTAAAACTGAATAGCGGCATCGGTGAGGTCATCGTGAAGGCGCGCGACGCATCGGCACAGGCGGCGCCTGGCGCCACGCCGGCGGGTCAGCCACGACCGCAGCGCGGGGCGCGCGCGGCGGCAGAGCGGCGGCGCGAATCCGAGGAGCTGCGCGTCCTCCAGATGCTGGAACAGGGGAAGATCACGCCCCAGGACGCGGCCGACTTGATCGCGGCCCTGCGCGGATCCACGGTGCCGGACTTCACGGACGAGGGCGACAGCGAGGATTAGCCAGGTTCGTGGTGGCCCAGGTAACCGAGCCGGACGGCGGCGCGCTCGAGTTCGTCCCGGAATTTCGGGTGCGCGATCTCGATGAGCATCGTGGCCCGGTCGCGGATGGTGCGGCCGTGAAGGTTGCGCGCACCGTATTCGGTCACGACCCAGTGCACGTCGCCGCGGGTGGTCACCACGCCCGAACCGGCCAGCAACTCCGGGCAGATGCGAGACACCTCGCCATTCCTGGCGGTCGAAGGCAGGGCGATGATGGGGACGCCGCCCTTCGAACGAGCCGAGCCCCGGATGAAGTCGACCTGGCCGCCGATGCCGCTGTAGAAGCGGGGGCCGATGGAGTCGGCGACCACCTGGCCCGTGAGGTCGACACTCAGGGCCGAGTTGATGGCGACCATGTTGTCGTGGGCCGCGATGACATCGACGTTGTTCGTGTGGTCGACGGGGTGGAACTCGATGTCCGGATTGTCGCCGACAAAGTCGTAGAGGGCGTTGGAGCCAACGGCGAACGCCGTGACCACCTTGCCGGGGTGCAAGGTCTTGCGGGATCCGTTCACGACGCCCAGGTGCAGGAGGGTGAGGAGGCCGTCGGTGAACATCTCGGTGTGGACGCCGAGGTCGCGGTGATTCTTCAGCTCCCGGAGGACCGCGTTGGGGATGGCGCCGATGCCCATCTGCAGGGTGGCCCCGTCCTTGATCAGCGCGGCGACGTGGCGGCCAACTTCGGTGGCTTCGGGACCGGGGAGTTGATGGACGGCAATGGGCAGGTCATGGTCGACCTCAATCGCGAAATCGATGAGCGACACGGGGATGCTGTGCCCGTGGGTGCGAGGCATTTTGTGGTTGACCTGGGCGACGACGATGCGCGCATTCCTTGCAGCGGAGAGCGCGCAATCGACCGAGACGCCGAGGGAGCAGTTGCCGTCGGCGTCGGGCCGGGTCACATGGATGAAGGCGACATCGAGGGGGAGCGAGCCGCCGGGTTCGAAGAGCGCGGGGATCTCTGAGAGGAAGACCGGGGTGTAGTCGGCGCGTCCTTCCTGGACGGCCCGGCGGGTGTTCGGGCCGATGAACAGGGCGTTGTGGCGGAAGCGATGTTCCATACCGGGTTCGGCGTAGGGCGCGGGCCCGTCGGTATGCAGGTGGACGATTTCCACATCCCGAAGGTCGTGGCGGAGTTCGACCAGGCCGGCGATGAGGGCGTGGGGGGTGGCAGCACCGGCGTGGATGTAGAGGCGATCACCGGACTTCACGACGGCGACGGCTTCATCGAGAGAGACGACACGCATGAGCACAGGATGGCCGGTGAACGATGAAGAGGGCAACCGCACTGGATGCGTGGTGACTGCACGCGCGGGCGCGTTGTTCGAGGATGGCCGGGTGACATCGATCCTCTGGTACCGGCGAGATCTGCGAGTACATGACCTTCCGGCGCTGCAGGCAGCCGTGGGAGCAGGGCCTGTCCTGCCACTGTTCGTGTTCGACGACCGGCTGGTGCACGGCCGGTGGCCCTCAGCGAACCGGGTGTGGTTCATGCTCGAATCGCTAAAAGTCCTGGACCAGCAGCTGCGCGAGCGCGGCGCGAGGCTGCACGTGCGTCGCGGCCGACCCGAGGAGGTGATCCCGGCGCTTGCCCTCGAAGCCGGAGCGGAGGCGGTGTTCATCAGCCGCGATTACAGCCCCTTTGCGCGGCGGCGGGATGCTCAAGTGGCGGAGGCACTGGGCGCACGCGGCATCGCGTTTCACGCGCAGCGGGGGACGCTCGTGCACGAGCCGGAGCATGTGCACACAGACGCGGGGCAGCCGTACTCGGTATACGGCCCGTTCCGGAGGAGGTGGGAGTCGCTCCCGCGGCGCGAAGTGTCGGGAGCCCCCGGGGAGATCCCGTGCGTCGCCGGAGTCGATGCCGGGAAGCTGCCTGACTTCGGCGAATTCGGGCTCGCTGAGCCGGCTCCGGAGATCAGCACGCCCGGGGAGACCGAGGCACGGAACCGGCTGGATGGGTGGGCGGCGGGCGGGATCCGTGGATACGCGGCGGGACGGGACATGCTGGCCGCCGGGGCGACATCGCGGCTGAGCCAGGATCTGCGGTGGGGGCTGCTTTCTCTACTGGAGGTGGTGGAACGCTGCGGTGGGTCCGGGGACGACTCGGCGAAGTTCATCGCGGAGGCGGTCTGGCGGGAGTTCTATCACCACGTGCTGTGGCACCACCCGCGGGTGCTGCGGGAGCCGTTCAGGACTGAATTCGCGGCCATCCGGTGGGACTCGGACCGCGACGCGCTGGAAGCGTGGAAGCAGGGGAGGACAGGGTTTCCATTGGTCGACGCAGGCATGCGGGAACTGCTGGCGACGGGGCACATGCACAATCGGGCGCGGATGATTGCGGCCTCGTTCCTGGCGAAGGACCTTCTGCTGGACTGGCGCCTGGGCGAGGGACACTTCATGGCACACCTGGTGGACGGAGATGTGGCAAACAACGACGGCGGCTGGCAGTGGGCAGCCTCGGTTGGAACGGACCCTCAGCCGTACTTCCGCATCTTCAACCCGTATCTGCAGGCGAAGCGGTTCGACCCGGACGGCGCCTATGTGCGGCGATGGGTGCCGGAACTGGCGAACGTGCCTGACCGGTATCTGCGCGAGCCGCACGCGATGCCCCACCGGGTGCAGCGCGAGTCGGGCTGCCTGGTGGGGGTGGACTACCCGAGGCCTGTCGTGGATCACCAGATGGCACGGGAGCGAGCACTTGCGGTATTTTCGGCGGTGCGCACGGAGAAGGCCGCGCCTACCTGATCTGTTCGACGGTGAGGCTTGCTAGGCCGAGGAAGAAGACGAAGCCCATAACGTCGGTAACCGTGGTGACGAAGATGTTGGCGGCCAGGGCGGGGTCGACTCTCATGGCCTTCAGGCCGAGCGGGATGAGGACGCCGCCCATGGTGGCAGCGCAAATGTTGAGGAAGAGGGCGGCGGCAATAACGATGCTCAGGGTTTCGTTTTGCTTCCAGAGGTAGGCGCCCAGGCCCGCCGTCAGCCCGATGGCAAGACCGTTCGCCATCGCGACCATGATTTCCTTGCGGCACGCGCGGAAGACATCGGCGACATCCAGGTCGCCAAGGGCGATGCTGCGGACCGCGATGGTGGCGGTCTGGGTGCCGGCGTTTCCGCCCATACCTGCAACGACCGGCATGAAAAGCGCCAGGACGGCAGCTTTGCCAATAGTCTCGTCGAACAGGCCAACCGTTGCGGCGGCGATGAAGGCGGTGATCAGGTTGACCATCATCCAGGGGAGGCGCCGGCGCACGCTGGTGCGGACCGGGCTGAACACGCGCTCGTCCTCATCGAGGCCGACCATGCGGTACATGTCCTCTGTGGCCTCTTCCTGGAGGACGTCGATGAGGTCGTCTGCGGTCATGACGCCTTCGAGGACGCCTTCCTCGTCGACGACCGGGACGGCGAGCAGGTTGTATTTCTGGAGGGTCCGGGCCGCCTCTTCCTGGTCGGTGGTGGTGGTTACGGCGTGGACATCGCGCCGGGTGATCTCGGCCAGGGGCGTGCGGGGCGCCGATACGATGAGGTCGCGGATGGAGACCGTGCCCTGGAGACGGCGGTCGGCATCGACGACGT
Organism: Chloroflexota bacterium; assembly: GCA_963169135.1. GTDB lineage: Bacteria > Chloroflexota > Dehalococcoidia > Tepidiformales > Tepidiformaceae > Amarobacter. The sequence goes on along the minus strand of CAUJEQ010000037.1, from coordinate 2,854 downwards.
AGAGGTAGTAGGCGCGGTCCGAGGGCGGGCGGAGGACGCGGAGGTAGTCGATGGCCTGCTGGACGCTGATGTCCTGGTTGAGGGTGACAAAGCCGCGGGACATGAGGCCGCCGGCGGACTCGTCACGGTACTGGAGGAGTTCGGCGACTTCGTCGCCGCGGTCGAGCTGGGCGAGGGTTTCAGCCTGCTGGTCGGGTTCGAGCTGCTGAATGACGTCGGCGACGACATCGTCCTCGACCTCTTCGAGGACGGCGGCAAGTTCGTGAATGCCGACGCCACGGATGAGGTCGCGCAGTTCGTCGTCTTCGACGAATTCGAAGAGCTGGCCGACGACATCAGTGGGGAGGTGAGCGAGGAGTTCGCGGCGGTCGGATTCGGCAAGGTCGAGGACGAGTTCCGCGAGATCGGCCGGGTGGAGGGAGGTTACGAGGGAGACAAGCTTCGCCCACTCGCCGGCGTGTGCCAGTGAGCGCGCGTCGTCGAGGACTTCGCGGGCAGCAGCATCATCGGGCACTGCTCAGTCCTTCGTTGAGGAGGTTCCGGGCACGCGAGAGTGCGCACGATCCGGAACGTACGCCCGGGGTTTTTCAGGGTCAATCAGTGGTTGTTAACGAACTCTGCACAAAAAGGAGTAAGGGATTGATCAGGTGATCTATACTAGCAGCGCCCGAAGCGGGCAGGAGGTGTACGTATGCGTCGGAAACGGTTCCTCGCAATGGTCGCGGCTGCGCTGGGCGTGGTTGCGCTGATCCCGGTGGCGACGGCCCTGGGGGATGATTCAGGCGGCGAAGATGGACGGGCGATCGAGGCAGCGACGGCGCTCTCCACGGCCTTCACCTACCAGGGGCGGCTGACCGACGGAGGTAGCCCGGCGAACGGGGTGTACGACCTCCGGTTCATCCTCTATGACGCGGAAACCGGCGGCGCTCAGGTGGGGAGCATCGTCCCCAAGGAAGACGTGACGGTCGCCAACGGCCTGTTCTCGGTGGAGCTGGACTTCGGCGCGACAGCCTTCACGGGGGATGCGCGCTGGCTGGAGATCGCCGTGCGGCCCGGCTCTGGCACTGGAGCGACCGGATACACAATCCTGTCGCCGCGGCAGCCGGTGAGCCCGTCGCCGTATGCGCTGTTCGCCAAGGCTGCAGGCAGCGTGGCCGTGCCCTTCACGGCGGCCGGGACGACTGCCGGCGCGCCTTCGACGCCCGTCGGCCTGATCACGGTCAACCAGGCTGGGACTGGCCTCGCGATAGCCGGTAACCGGACATCGACGGATGCGGCGCAGTACCCGGCGGTGCTCGGCACCAACGCAGGCGGCGGCGCAGGGGTGCAGGGCGAATCGACCTTCGCGACGGGAGTCGCCGTCCAGGGGTTCGCGCAGGGCGCCAGCGGCATGGGCGGATACTTTTCGGGGCCGACGGGCGTGAAGGCGGTAAGCTCGACGCCGGGGGGTGCGGCCCTGGATGTGGACGGGGCGATCAAGGTCTCGGGGCTCACGCCAGCGGCGTTCGTGCACACCGCAACGGTAGCGAACACGAGCGTCGCGAGCTGTGCCTCTGACCAGTGCACGCTGCTCGACAACCCTCTCATCAACGGGAACCCGAACGCCATCCTGATCGTGACGCAGCGCTACAACGAGGGGGAGAGCTCGTCCGGCGTCTATAACGCGCACCCGATCGGAGTTTGGTACGCGCCAACGCAGGGAAAATGGACGATCTTCAATGAGGACCTCGCGGCGATGCCGGACGGCGCGAAATTCAATGTACTGGTGATCCACAAGTGAGCCGGCCACGAACGCGCCGGGCGATTGCGACCGCCGCCGCGGGGCTGGGCGGGCTGGCAATAGCGGCGGCGGTCATTGCCCAGTCGGCCAGCGGGACGTACGACCTGTCGTGGCGGGCGCTGGCTGGCGGCGGAAGCAGCAGCGGCGGGAATTACGGGACGCAGGGCGTCATCGGCCAGACCTTCGCGTGGTCATCGACCGGAGGCGGCTACACGGTTGACGGCGGATTCCTGGGCGGGTCGCAGGTGAAGTTCAACCGCATTCTGCCCATGCTGGCGAAGGACGGGACGAACTAGCACCTGACCCAAAGATACGAAGAGGGCGTCGCCTTTGGGAGGGGCGACGCCCTTTTCACTGTTCCAGGGTATTGGGTTGGGGCGAGCGGTGGGATTTGAACCCACGATCTTCTGAGCCACAATCAGACGCGTTAACCACTACGCTACGCCCGCCACGGCGAAGGTATGTATCGTACCAAAAAACGCTCTAGGTGATAGCGGAGGGAGGGATGCCGCCGGAGTCCAGGGCGGCGGTCACCTCGGCGACGATGCGGCGTCGCTCATCCGGGGGGATCCGCATCCACCGAACACCGGCAAGAGCGCCCGCGATCGCCAGGGCCGAGTTCGCGCAGTCGCGGCCGGGGTTCACCGTTCGGAGCCGGCGGATGGCCTCAACGTAGCCGGCGGCGCGCACGTCCTCGAGTGTTTGGAACCCTGCCTGACGTAGTTCGGCGGCGAGCACAGGGCCGATATTGATGGCTGCTTCGAGCGTGGTCACGGTCAGTACTTCGAGACGTTGAGTTCGTCCATATGGCCGGTGGCCGTGTACACGACCCGCTCGCAGACGTTGGTGCAGCGATCGGCGATGCGTTCGAGGTTGTGGGCGGCCCAGAGGAGGTAGGTGTTGCGCTGGATGGTAGTGGGGTCGGTGATCATCGCCTGGAAGCACTCGTCGTAGACGCTGTCCTGGAGGCGGTCCACTTCGTCGTCGGCATCGCAGATCTGGCGGGCGGCATCGACGTCGTGGTCAATGTAGGCCTTGAGGCTGTTGCGGAGCATGGCGATGGCGCGGTCGGCC
>CAUJEQ010000036.1 GCA_963169135.1 Chloroflexota bacterium | reverse complement strand
CGACGGCATCACGCCGTTCGCGCTGACGGTTGACCGGGCCGGTCACGACTACCTGAAGACCATGTGCGCCGACATGGGCTACGAGGTGGTCGCGGATATCGAAGCCCTGCCAAGCCGCCTGCCGACGCTCTACCGCCGCCTAACGGAGTAGACCTAACCATGCGGCTGATCCTTATCCGCCACGGGGAATCCGAAGGCAACGCCAGCGGAGTCATCCAGGGCCGGATGGACTTCGGCCTGAGCCCCACCGGCGTGCTCCAGGCGCGCGCGACCGCCGGGTATCTCGCTACCCTGGACGTCGACCGCGTTGTCACGAGCCCACTTCGGCGGGCGGCGGACACGGCGGAGACGATCGCCAGTCCGCTTGGGCACAGCGCCGTCCACATGCCGGAACTCATGGAGTACGACATCGGCGAGGCAAGCGGGCTGAGCAACGCGGAACTCCGGCAGCGCTTTCCCGAGGTCTTCACAGCGTACGCCACCGGCCAGCGGCCGACGTTCCCCGGCGAAGAGGGCCGAGACACGTTTCACGCGCGCCTCCAGGCGGCCCTTGGCGAGTTCAGCGCCATGGAAGGCACCACCGTGGCAGTCGCACACGGGGGCGTCATCAGCTCCATCTGTCACATCGTGGTCGGCCTCGATATCCAGCGTCCCGGCGCGTTCCACGTCGGGAACTGCAGCATCACCGAGGTCGTCCGCGACCGCGCCGGCCGCCTTGTCCTTGCACGCCACAACGACACCTGCCACCTGGAAGGCATCGAGACCTTCGCCGACCGGGGCTGAAGCCTACTTCTTCGCTTCGCGCGCCTGGAGTTCCAGGATGGTGTTGGCGATGAGCCGGGCATGCGGATAGGGCTTCCAGCCCTCAGGCGTGTTGTAGTAGCGCGTCCCTGCCTGGTACTCGTCCGGTTCGCGATCGCCGTACTCCACGTCGATCCCGTTCACGCGGATTGAGGGCGACCCCAGGAACTTCTTGTCGCGCGCGTCTTCCGAGCCATCGACTTCGGTGTAGATGACTTCGATCGCGGGGTCGGTGGCCTCAAGGGCGAGGCGCAGGGCTTCTTCGGCCGCCGCGGCGCGGCCGGTGGCCTTCGAATAGAGGAACTCGATCTTCATGTGCTAACCCGAATCAGAAAGATGGTTGGCGTCGTCGGCCCGGAGCCTGCGCAGCCGGGTGGCCGCGTCAGCTTCGTAACCGAGTTCGCCCGGTACGTAATACTGTGGCCGCCCCAGTTCTTCCGGCAAGTAACGCATCCCGCGGGCGACGTGTCCGGGCTCGTCGTGTGCGTAGCGATAGCCACTCCCGTAACCGAATTCCTGCATCAACCCGGTTGCTGCGTTCCGAAGGTGTAACGGCACCGGGAGGTGCCCCGTGCGGCGGGCATCCTCGAGTGCGCGACCGTAGGCCGTGCCGGTGCTGTTGCTCTTGGGCGCGAGCGCAAGATACAGGCAGCATTCGGCCATCGCGTAAAACCCCTCGGGCATCCCGATGAAGTGCACCGCCTGTTGGCACGCGACCGCCATCTGCAACGCCCGCGGGTCCGCCATCCCGACATCCTCCGATGCCAGGATCACCATCCGCCGGACGATGAACAGCGGATCCTCGCCCGACTCGATCATGCGGGCGAGCCAGTAGAGCGCCCCGTCCGGGTCGCTGCCGCGCAGCGACTTGATAAACGCCGAAATCGTGTCGTAGTGGTAGTCCGACTGACGGTCGTAGTACGGGCGCCGGTCCTGGAGGGCCTGCTTCACATCTCCGACCGCGATCGTCCGCCGCCCGGCTGCATGGGCAACGTCGGCGGCGATCTCCAACGCCGTCAGGGCCGCCCGGGCATCGCCGTTCGCGCCTTCGAGCAGCGCTTCGCGGGCCGTCTCCTCCAGGCTGAGACCAATCGAGCCCAATCCGCGCGCCTCGTCGAGCAGGGCACCGTCGACAATACCCGCCAGCGCCTCTGGTCCGAGTTGCCTCAGCCGCACCACCCGCGCCCGGCTGAGCAGCGGCGCAATAACCTCGAACGACGGATTCTCCGTTGTTGCGCCAATGAGCGTGATCGTCCCATCCTCGACATAAGGCAAGATGACGTCCTGCTGGGCCTTGTTGAACCGGTGGATCTCGTCCACGAAGAGCACGGTGCGCTTCGCGGCGACGCGCCGGGCCTGGGCGTCCGCCATCACCTTGCGCAGGTCGGCGACGCCGGACGAGACCGCCGAGAGCGCGACGAACTCAGCCGCAACGCTTCGCGCGAGGATGCGGGCGAGTGTCGTCTTACCGCAGCCGGGAGGGCCCCAGAGGATGAAGGAGGGCAACCGCCCCCGCTCGACCGACCCGCGGAGCATCGAACCCGGCCCGACAGCCTCATCCTGACCGGCGAACTCATCGAGTGTGCGGGGCCGCATGCGCGCAGCAAGGGGCGCATCGGGAGGGATGCCGGGCTCACCGAGGTCGAACGCGCCCTGCCCGGCAGGGTTCCTGGCCACCTCAGCCCGCCAGGAGCGCGATGGTCACGCCCTCGCCGCCCTCGTTCGCCGCCGCCGACTCGTACTGGCGAACCAGGGGATGGTGCGCCAGCGCCTCGCGTATCGCCGCCCGGAGCGCGCCGGTGCCCTTGCCGTGGATGATGCGGACGAACGGCAGTCCGGCACGGAAGGCGTTGTCCAGGTAGTTTTCGAACTGCTCCAGCGCGGCTTCCGCGCGTTGCCCGCGCAGGTCCAGCTCGACGGACACCGGCGGACCCATGGGAACCTTGATGCGCTCTCCGGTTGGCGTGGGCGTCTCGATCCGGTCGATCCGGTCGACGTAGACCTTCATCCGCAGCGAGCCGAACTGCACCTCCACGCGGCCGTCCTCCCCGACCGTGGTGAGCGCCTCGCCAAGCTGCGGGATATCGCGGACGTGGACGAGGTCGCCCGGTTCGACCTCACGGCGGGCCGTGACGGGCGCCTGGGTCTCCGGCCGCCTGGGCTTCGCGAGCGCCGCAAGCTGTTGGATGTCCTTGTCCATTGCTCGCAGGGTCTCGCCGGCAGCAGCTGGATCGAACTCCCTGGTTGCGGTACGACGCTTGGCCGCTTCGACCTCGCGCCGCAGGCGGGCGAGCGTGTCCTCGGCCTCGCGATGGGCATCATCGAGGATGGCCGCGCGCTCCTGCTCGATGCGGTCCCGCCGTTCCGCAAGGGCGACGCGCAGTTCTTCAGCTTCTCTACGCGCGAGTTCTTCCCGGTGGCGAGCCTCTGTCGCCGCCGCCCGCTCCGACCGGATCTCGCCGAGCAGGGTCTCGAGCTCGAAGTGCTCGGGGGCAAGCTGTTCGCTCGCGCGTTCCAACACCTCCTCGGAAAGCCCAAGACGCCGCGCAATCGCGATCGCGTTGGACTGCCCCGGGAGGCCTACGGTGAGGTGGTAGGTCGGGCTGAGCGTCTCGAGGTCGAACTCCACCGAGGCGTTGCGCAGCCGCGGGTCGTTGTGGGCGAACACCTTCAGCTCGCCGTGATGTGTCGTCGAGATGAGCGTGCAGCCGCGGTCGAGCAGCGTTTCCAGCACCGCGCGGGCGATTGCGGCACCCTCGGCGGGATCGGTCCCTGCCCCGAGTTCGTCGAGGAGCACCAGCGTGTCGCGTCCAGCCTGGTCCAGGATCCCGATGATGTTGCGCATGTGGGACGAGAACGTCGACAACGATTGTTCGATCGACTGCTCGTCTCCGATGTCGGCGAAGATGTTTGGAAAGCAGCGGATGCGGCTTCCTTCGTCGCACGGCACGCCCATCCCTGCCTGCGCCATGAGCGTCAGCAGGCCGACCGTCTTGAGCGCGACCGTCTTGCCCCCCGTGTTTGGCCCGGTGATGACGATGCCGGCGTACTCGCCGCCTACCTCGATCTCGGTCGGGACTACTTCGCCTTTTAACAGCGGATGGCGCCCGCGCACCAGGATGGTGGCACCCGATGGGTGAAACCACGACGAGACGTCGCCAGGTGGAGGCAGTTCGGCGCGCATTTTCCGCGCCAGGCGGACCTTGGCGCTGAGCAGGTCCAGGTGGGCGAGTGCCATCAACGACTCGGTTGCGAGTTCGGCGGAATCGCCCAGGAGGGCCGTGAGCCGCTGGAGGACTCGGCGTACCTCGCGATCCTCGGCCAGCTGCAGCTCGCGGACCTGGTTGCCCGCATCGACGACGCCCATCGGCTCGATGAAGAGTGTGGCGCCGCTGGAGGACACGTCGTGGACGATGCCCGAAACCTGGCCGCGATAATCGGCCTTCACCGGGATGACCTTGCGACCGTTGCGCTCGGTGAGCAGCCCCTCCTGGGCCACCCCGCGGCGGATGGCGTCGGCGAGTGCCGCCTGGGCGCGCTGTTCGAGCCGCGACTCGGCAATCCGAAGTTCCCGCCGCGTGGCGGCGAGTTGCTCGTTTGCGGCGTCCGCCACTTCCCCGCGTGACGAGATGGACTTGTCCACTTCGTCGCTGAACGTTCGAAAGTCGCCGATTGCGTCGGCGATGGCGGCAAGACGGGGTACCCGATCGCGCACTTTCTCGAGAACGAGCCGCGCCCGGCGCGCCGTCTTCAGCGTTTGCGCCGCCTCGGCGAGGTCGCCTGGTTCGAGCACTTGGCCAATTGCTGCCGAGTGAATCAGTGGCCTAATGTCTCGCGCGCCGGCGAAGGGCACATCGATGCCGAGATGGTCGAGGAGCCGCATCTCGGCGGTCTCGGACTGCAGATCGAATGCGGCCGCGTACTCCGTGGACGGACGGACGGCGAGGGCGAGTTCCCTCCCCACGCTGAACGCTGTCTCGGCGGCCAATAACTGGAGGACTTTTTCGAACTCCAGGACACGAATTGTGTGCTCGTCCATCGCCCTCCAGCGTAATCTGGTTCGGAGGGCCGAACCAGCGGGTTCGCCGTGTTCGCATGTCGCCGGGCTCGCCCGTATGCTGAACAGCCATCGACTCTCCCTAGAGAAGTACAGGCAGCGAGTATGTTTTCCAAAGTCCTCGTAGCCAACCGTGGCGAAATCGCACTCCGCATCGTTCGGGGCCTCCGGGACCTCGACATTCGTTCGGTCGCTGTCTATTCCGAGGTCGACCGCTCGTCGCAGCACGTCCGCTACGCCGACGAGGCCCATTTCATCGGACCGGCTGACGCTCGCCAGAGCTACCTCAACATGGACCGGATCATCCAGGTAGCCAAGGATTGCGGCGCCGTGGCTGTGCACCCCGGGTACGGGTTCCTGGCCGAAAACGCGGATTTTGCCGAAGCCTGCGCGGCCGCCGGCCTGACGTTCATCGGTCCCGACGCCGCGTCCATCCGGCTCCTTGGCGACAAGATTGCGGCCCGCAAGATCGCCGAGGATGCCGGTGTCCCGGTTCTGCCCGGGAGTGGCGAGGTCACCTCCATCGAAGAGGCAACGGCGTTCGCCGACAAGATCGGCTACCCGGTGATGATCAAAGCTGCTGCTGGCGGCGGTGGCCGGGGGATTCGCCTGGTCCAGTCCCGCGATGAACTTGCCGACGCTGCGGCCCGAGCGATGCAGGAGGCGCAGGTAGCCTTCGGAAACCCCGCGATCTACGTGGAGAAGAACCTCCAGCGCGTCCGCCACATCGAAGTCCAGGTCATCGGCGACCAGTTCGGCAACATCGTCCCGGTGGGCGAACGCGAGTGCTCGATCCAGCGACGGCACCAGAAGCTCATTGAGGAATGTCCAAGCATCGCGGTCTCGCCTCAGCTCCGGCGCAGCCTGACGCGAGCGGCCGTCCGCATCGCGCGGGCAGCGAATTACCATAACGTTGGGACCGTCGAGTTCTTGCTGAACGAGGACGGCAGCTGGTATTTCCTCGAGATGAACACGCGCCTCCAGGTCGAGCACCCGGTGACGGAGATCGTGACGGGTACCGACCTCGTCAAGGACCAGATCCTCGTCGCGGCGGGCGAGGAGTTGCCCTACGACGAGGCCGACCTCCTGACCCGCGGCTGGGCTATCGAGTGTCGCATCGTTGCCGAGGACCCCTTCAACAACTTCCTGCCTTCAGTTGGACGAGTCGTGTTGGCACGCGAGCCCGCGGGCCCCGGCATCCGCGTCGAAAGCGCGCTCTACGACGGCGTCGAGGTGACCCCGTACTACGACTCGCTCCTCGCGAAAGTGACCGCGTGGGGCAGAAACCGGGAAGGCGCCCGGACCCGCATGCGGCGCGCACTGGCGGAGTTCAAGGTGGTGGGCGTCGCGACGAATATCCCTTACCTCGAACAGATCCTCGATCAGCCCGACTTCATCAGCGGCCACTTCGACACAGAGTTCCTCGACCGCCACGAAGTCGTGGTTGAAGAGCATCTCGCCGAACAGCGCTCGTTCGCGGAGATCGCTGCGCTCCTCATGGTGACCGGCGGAGAGGCGGACTACTCCGAGTACCCGGCCGCGAACGGTGGGGCCGCGCTGCCGGCAAACGGCAAACGCCCGCCATCCTCGCACTGGCGCACGCAGATGGCGGGACTCTCCAGCGGAAAGGGCATGGGTCGATGGCCGAGAAGTATCTGATCCGCGACGGCGACAACGCGATCGCATACGAGATGGACCGTGATGAGCAGGGCTTCCGGGTCCGGCGCGAAGGTACGCCTGCGTGGCAACGGGCGGAGCTCCAGCGGATCGGCGATTCGCAGCTCTACCTCCTGATGATCGACAACCGGCCGGTGGAACTCTACCTCGAACGCCGGCGTGGCGGTGCAGTGGCGACCATTGGCCGCCATGCGTTTGACTTCGATGTCGAGCGCTGGCGGCCGCAGACCGCCGCTCGCGCGGTGAGACCCGAGGAATCCGGCCTGAAGCGCATCGTCGCCCCGATGACGGGCAGCATCGTCGAAGTGCGGTGCTCGCCCGGTGCGACCGTCCAGGCTGGCGATGTCCTTCTTGTTATCGAGTCGATGAAGATGAACAACGAGCTCAAGTCACCGGCGGCGGGCATCGT
>CAUJEQ010000035.1 GCA_963169135.1 Chloroflexota bacterium | reverse complement strand
CAGCGAAACGGCGCCCTCCGGTACGAACACGTTCTCCATGATGATCGTGCGCGAGCCCGTCGCCCGCATCCCGTGGACGTACCAGTCATCATCGAGGGAGATGCCGTCCGCATTGAGCGGCACACCGAAGTGCAACACCTGCGGCCCCTCGTCCGGGTGGTCGTAGGGCGCACTCGTGACCGCGACCGCCCCCGCCGGGCTGCCGCTGGCGAACGCCTTCCGGGCCGAGACCCTGAAACCCCCCTCGACGCTTTCCGCCCGCCCGTTGGATTCCATCCAGTCGCGCGCTCCGGTACTGACCAGGACGATCCGCTCCTGGGCCACTCGCGGGAGGAGCGGCGCCGGCCGCCCGTTGCGATGGTTGAACACCTGCGCGGCCACGAGATGCTGGTGCATCGAGAGCGCAAGGGCCGTCGAGCCATCGTGGTAGCCCAGCCTGCGCAGGATTGCCGCCATCGTCGAGTAGCTCGCCCCGCCGCCGCCGAACTCCTCCGGCACCAGTGCCGAGATCAGCCCGCGCTCCTTCAAGATCGGATAGTGGTCGGCCACGAATGTGTCGCCGGCGTCTCTCGCGGTCGCGCTCACGGCAAACTGAGGCCCGATCTCATCGACGATGTGGAGCCAGTCTTGCGTGTTCAAGTGTTCCCTTTCCGTGCCTCGTTCTTGGATTGGTGTGGCCCCGCCGGTTCGGCCGGCGGGGCCACTGCAGGAGGAATCGCATCCCGGTCGCCGGCTACCCCCAGCGCGGGGCCTCGCCCAGGTCGATGCCGAGCGTGACCTTCCCCACGATCTCAGGGGCCAGGATGCTGTTCGCCGGGTGGAAGCCGCCGCAGCGGACGTCGCGGTAGAGCCGTTCGAGTTCGCTCCCCTTGAACATCCCGCTGCCGCCCGAAATCGCCATCGCCTTGTCCACCACGAGCTTCGCCGCCTCCACCGCGTTGTGCTTCGCCGAGACGAGCTTTCCGGGCCAGGTAGCGCCGTGGTCCACTCCGCGCGACCACTCGTCCGCGACCTTCTCCACCTGCGCCTCTGCCCCGTCGAACGCAAACGTCATCTCCGCGATGGCGTGCTGGACTTCGGGGTGATACGCCATCGGCCGCGTCAGTGCGAGCGACGTCCGTTTGTGCGCCGTCTGCACCGCCAGGTCGATAGCGCGGCGTGCGATGCCAAGGTAGATGCTCGCGAAGGTTGGCTGGGCCCATCCGAAGATGGACAGCACGAACAGGTCTGCCGTGCCCGCCGGAATCACGCGCGCGATGTACCGGTCCGGCACGAAGGCGCCTTCGAGCACCGTGTCGTCGCTCCGGGTCGCCCGCATCCCGAGCGTGTCCCAGGTCTCTTCGATCCGATAGCCCTCCGTATCCCGCGGCATGAACGCGTGGACGATCTGGGGCGCGGTCGCGTCACTTGTATCCATCGCGTGGATCCCGAGCCGGGTCCACACCGGAGTCAGGCTGCCGAACTGCTTGCGGCCCCAGAATCGGTATCCGCCCTCAACCCGCTCCGCCCGTGCCGTCGAGAGGAACAGCGGCATGTCGTTTCCAGCTTCCCCATGGCCGGCGGCGAACACCTCACCCGCGGCTGCTTCCTTCAGCAACCACTCGAGGCTGCTGTCCCCCATCCGCCGCATGTCAGCGGCTACACCCGTCCAGTACAGGTGCATGTTCGTCGCGAGCGCCGTCGCCGGCGCCCGGTACGCCAGGCGACGCTGCTGGCTGCACACCTGGGCCAGGGTATAACCCAGCCCCCCGAACTCCTCCGGGATCGCCATCTTCAGGTATCCGCTCGCGCGGAGTTCCTCGAAGTCCTCACTGAAGAACCGGTTCTCCCGGTCGTAGGTCCCTGCGCGCTCACCAAAGAGATCGATCATCTCTGCGGCCAGCACGTCTCTGCTCATGGTTGCGGTCATCACGTTTCCTCTGTGGTTCTGAAGCTCCGCCCACCCTAGCACCATTTTTCGCGTTTTCAAGCGTTTAATGTTGTACAACGTTGTCTATGGTTGTGGGTCTGAGTGACCCATGTCACACTGAGACCCGGATGCCAGGGGTACGCGAAGAAACGCTGCGGTGGGTCGAGTCCTGTTCGCTGGGCGAGGCTAACGACCGCTTCCTTGAGGAGCTCGGACTGGAATGCGCCAACGAGGCCCTTCGTCTCGGCGCCAACCAGGTCACCGTCGACCTCCACTTCCTCGTTTTCCTTCGCCGCTTCGCGCGCTTCGGCTTCTTTCAGTTCGGCCCGCTGACCATCGACGTCAGCCTGATCGAAGAGGTGGTCGAACGGACACTGCCGCGCGGTCCCGCCGGCCACGTCGTCCTCGCCGATGACGTAGTCCGCTTCTCCCGTGCCCTCGCCGAAGAAGCGCGCCGCGGCGGCCGCAAGCGGATCGATGAGCTCGTGTATCTCCTCGCCTTCATGCGCTGGAAGGAAGGGCTGCCGGCACGCGTTTTCGGCGAACTCGGCGTGACTCCAGACCAGGTCGAGTCATTCGCCCGTGACCAGAAAGCCGGCCCCACCGGCCCCGAAAAGCTGTACTCGCCCGAAGGGGCCGCCGACTACCTCGGTGTCCACGTCCAGACCGTCCGCGCCTGGATCCGCTCGGGCCGCCTCCGCGCGAGCCGCCTCGCCGGTCAGCGCGCGCTCCGCATCCGCGCAAGCGACCTCCAGTCCGTGCTCGAACCCGTCGATCCCTCGGAAATCTAGCTTCGTGTGAGATCCGCCCGGCAGAACCGTTGCACCCGCGCGCTAGACTGTCCTTGATTTGAATGGGGTATGGACCAATGCCGCTCTACAGGATTCGCCGCGATGTCGGAGAAATCTCCCGGGAAGACCTCGACGCCGCATCCTTCAGGGCGATCGTTTGCGCGCCACAGTTCCCCGGCCTCAAGTGGGTCCGCTCCTACTGGGACCAGGAAGCCGGCCGCCTCGATTGCATCTACGATGCCGTGAACCCTCAGCAACTTGAAGAACACGCCCGCGTCGCCCGCATCCCTTGCGATGACGTCCGCGAGGTGACTGAGATGCTCCCGGATACCTATCTCCACGGCTGACCCGGCCCGGGCTGCCCCGTTTCACCCTGTCCCCGCAACGTTTCCGCGCCTGCGCCTGCTGCTCCACGCACTTGCCACCTTTTGCGTGGACGCCGGGCGTCGATTCTGGAGATAGCAGGGATTTGCCGGGCGATTGCGTGCCCGGCCTTGCCCGGGATCCCCTTCCACATTCGCCCGGGCAACCTTGGAGGGAACATGCGACGTCACTTGCCCGGTTTTTCCGCTATCGCGAACCTCGGGATCTCCAGCAAACTCGGCCTGATCGTGGTCGTGCTTGCGCTGCCCATCGCGGCGCTTCTGTTCGTCCAGTACCAGCAGAGAGCCGATACCCAGGACCAGGCAAGTGCCGAAGCCGATGGCCTCGACTACGTCTCCGCCATCATCCCCTTCCTGCGCGAAGTCCAGGTCCATCGCGGGCTTGTCCAGCGCGTCCTCAGCGGCGACGAGTTCTCCCGCGACAACATGGTCCGCACGGCCGCCGCCGCCGACTCCGCGCTGGCAATCATCAACGAACTTGATTCCCGCCATGGCGAAGATTTCCAGACATCCGCCTACGTCCAGTTCCTGAACGAGCAGTGGCCGAAGGTCAAGGACATGCAGTCCAGCGCGACCGAAGCAAACGACGCACATACGCGAATCATCCAGCAGGGCGTCTTCCCCCTCCTCTCCACCGTCGCCATCGAATCGAAACTGGTCCTCGACCCGGACCTCGATAGCCGCAGCGTGATTGTCGCCCTCACCGACTCGCTCCCACGGCTCACCGAGGCGCTCTCCCAGGCCCGCAGCTACGGCACCGCTGCGCTCATTTCGCGCCAGGGCCTCCCCGCCACCGCCGAACAGAAGCAGTTCCTCACCGCCCAGATGAGCATCGCCGCCGCCCACGCCGATACGCTGGCTCGCTCGCTTGAGACTGCCATGGGCGCAAACCCCGATTTCGAAGCCACGCTCCGCCCCATTGCCCGCCGCGCCGAAACGTCGCGCTCGGTGTTCGCCGACTCTACCAGCACCGGCATCGTCGAGGCCGACACCCTCTCGACCACTGCCGCTGAGGGGTACTTCCTCCTTGGGGGCAGCGCCATCGACACCTCCAACCAGCTGCTCGCAGCCGCGCAGGAGACCCTCGACGCCCAGTTCACCTCTCGCACCGACGCAGCCCAACAGGAGTTCATCACCTACGGTGGGGCCGCCGCACTGGTCGTCCTCCTCGCCCTGGCACTCGCCGTCTTCATCTCCGCCACAATCACCCGGCCGCTCAAGCACCTTGCCGAAGTCGCGGACCGCATGAGCCTTGGCGAACTCGATGTCGACATCGACGTGGAAGGACGCAACGAGGTCGGCCAGCTCGCCGAATCGCTCCGCCGTATGCAGGCCAGCCTGCGCTCCGCCATCGAGCGGCTGCGCCAGCGCCGGGCCGCAGCCTGAGCCCGGTAGCGTAATCACATGGAGGCCGGCGAGATGGCGAATTCAACTGCAACCCTGGACCGGGCCGTGGCATCACGGCTCGCCTCGGCAGTTGCCGCTATCGAAGGCGTGCGGTCGGCCCTCGTCTGTGATACCGCCGGCACGGCCCTGGCAGCATCCGGCTCAACCGAACCGGCGCGCGATGCAGCCCTCGCCAGTTTCGTGGCCCTTCGCGCAGAGGCACTCCCGGTCGATGGCGACCTCCGCGGCATGGGCCGCCAGCTCGCCGGCAGTCACCTCGACCATGTCCTCATCTCTGGCCCCGGCAACGTCGACCGGCTCATTTGCAGCGTCGTGGGGCAGACCTACATTTCCCTCGCCGTGGCCAGCGGCCGCTCCGCCGCCATCCTGCCGGCAATCGCCCAGGTGCTTCGCCGCCACGCACTCACCCCCAACACCGCCACGAGGAGATGACCAAGATGATGTTCCCCAAGGACCGGACCATCTACGCCAACCTGAACACCTCGTTCACGTCGTTCGAGGCGCTCCTCGCGGATCTCAGGGCCCGCAAATTGACCGGCTACGTGGAGCTCGTCTTCGCGGGCTACACCGGCACACTTCTTGTTTCCCAAGGTGAAATCGTCAACGCCTGCGAAGAGACTGCCACCGGCCGGCTCACCGGGGCCCCCGCCGTCCGGGCGATCTGCGCCCGCGCAGCCGAGAAGGACGGCATCGTCAACGTCTTCTCCGCCTTCCCGGATGTGGTGCTGCTCCTCCACCGCCTCATGGATAGCAGGCCCCTCTACAAAGACCTGACCAGCGCCTTCACCAGCCTCGACCGCCTCATCGCCAAGCTGCGCACCGATGGCCTCACCGGGTACGTGGAGGTCCAGGTATCCGACGGGGCCGGCACCGGTGTCATTTACCTCTCGGGCGGCGAACCGGTCGAAAGCGTGCTCTCCACGCCCGCCGATTTCATCGCCGGCCAGGAGGCGCTCAACACGATCGTCCAGATGGTCGGCGCCTCCGGCGGCTCGTTCAACGTCTTCGTCGAAGCGGAACCGGTGCCGGGCGCTCCGGCCTCTCCCCCCGCAGCCTCGGGCCCGGCCCAGGAAACCCACCGTGAGGCGCTTCTCGCCTTCTGGGACGAAGTGCTGGCCGGCGTCGAGGCGGTGGCCGACGGCCTCTCCCGCCCCGGCCGCTTCGCCATGGCCTTCAAGGAGGTGCTCGTCTCCCGCGCTGTCACCTATCCGTTCCTGGATCCGTTCGCCGCGGAGTTCGAGTACACCGGGTCGCACATCCAGTTCGATGGTGCCCTTCCCGATGATTTCAGCAAGGCGCTCGGCGACTGTCTCAGCGACACGGTCTCCAAGCTGGCCTTCCAGCTCAAGCGCTCCGACCTCGAACAAAGGGTCCGCGCCCGGCTCGAAGGCCTCAGCGAAAAGCACGCCCCCGTCGTTGACCGGTTTGGCCTCCGCGATGACTTCATCGAACTCGTGGCCTGAATAGAGGTCGGCATGGAAAAGGAACTGGAGCAGATCAGTGCGGTGCCCGGCGTCGGTGGGTCGTTTCTCTGCGACAACCGCGGCGACGTCATCGTGAGCTCCGACCCCGCCGTCCTCGCTACCGTGACGATGAACACAATCGGCCGGGAAGTCGGCCGCGCCTTTGTCGCTCTCGAAACCGCCGGCCAGTCAGCTTCGAAGATCGAATTTGTCTACGACGGCTGGCGACTTCTCGCCCAGGACATCGGAGACGCCGTCCTCTTCGTCGTCTGCCAGCCCGATACCAGCATGGCCATGGTCCGTATGAGCGCGGACGTGGTCATTGGGGGTTGGCAGAGAGACAACGCCGCCCAGAAGCGGTTGCAGCGCCACCGCGCCGAGCGTTCGTCGCTGGTAAGCCGCGCCGCCCTCGACCAGGGCTCGTGGAGTTCCTGGGCCATCATCCAATCACGTGGGAGCTAACGCGCCGAAAGTCAGGCGCAAGGGAGGGACATCATGCCAGAAGGATTGACCGGGAGTCTTGCCCAGTTGCCGCTTGCCGACCTGCTGAAGATGCTCGCGGCGGGTGGCCAGAACGGCCGCCTCGAGCTCACTTCCGGTCTCGATACGGCCGATATCTACCTGGCCGGCGGCGCGGTCGTCCATGCCGAGTCGGGACCACATTGGGGCGAGCAGGCCTTCCTTCGGCTTGTCGCCTGGCCCAACGGCCAGTTCCGCTTCGAGCCAGGCGTGCAGCCACCCGACCGTACCATCGATAAACCCCTCGATGCGCTCCTCGCCGATGCTGCTCGCGCTGCCGGTGAGCGCGAAGCTATGCGCCGTGTCATCCCCTCCATGGATACGCTTCCACGGCTCGTCCGCAAAGCTCCGGGACCATCAGTCACCATTGAGGCCGCCGATTGGGAGACCCTCGCGCTCATCGATGGCCAGGCGACCGCTGCCAGCATCGCCGCAGAGCTGGGCGTCGATGACTTCGAGGCCGTCCGCCGTCTCTACCGCCTGCGCCTCGCCGGGCTGATCGACCTCACTACACCCCAGGCGGCTCCCGCCCCGGTCCGCCAGCTCGCGGGGCCACAGTTCTTCCAGGCGCTCACCACCGCCGTCGCCGCCGCCCTCGGCCCGCTCGCCGAAATCATCATCGATGACGCGGTCGAGGATCTCGGCTTCACCCGCGCCACGCTCCCCCGCGATGCCGTCGCTTCGCTCGCGGAACGCATCAGCGGCGAAATCCGCGATACCGGCAAGCGCGTCCGCTTCCAGCAGACCATGCTCGCGATGCTCCGCCAGGCCGCCTGATCGCCAGATCGGCGGCGCCGTGGTTAACTGGCGCCGATGCCTGATTTCGTCGTCGTCACCGTCGGCGGGCGCAACCGCGAGCCATCTGGTGCGGGGAAAGCCGCGGCGTTCGTCATCCGCTCACTCATCACCGCGGTGGCCGTGTGGGTTGCCGCCGGGCTCGTGGGCGGCATCCACCTCGAAGGCTGGGGGAGCACCCTTGCCGTCGCCCTCATCCTCGGGCTCCTCAACGCCTACCTGAAGCCGCTCATGGTTCTCGGCTCGCTGCCGGCCCTGGTCTTCACGCTCGGCCTCTTCCTCATCCTCATCAACACTGCCCTTCTCGCCCTCACCGCCTGGATCGCCGGGAAGTTCGACAGCATCCGGTTCGATATCGACGGCTTCTGGGCTGCCTTCTGGGGAGCGGTCATCATCAGCCTCGTGAGCTTCATCCTCTCCCGCGTCATCAACCCGAAGAAGATCGCCGAGCGCGTCGGCTAATACGGTCTCCCGCGGCCTGCAGCCACGCCCACACGCTGTAGGCGCGAAATCGAGTATGAATGTACCGATGTCCGCGCTTCCACCACCCGCCGAAAAGGCCGCCGCCGTCCGCGACATGTTCGACCGCATCTCGCCGAGCTACGACCGGGTGAACCGCCTGATGACCTTCAACGCCGACCAGCGCTGGCGGCGCGAACTCGTGCGCCGCCTCGGCGTTGGCCCCGGCGACCTCGTCCTCGACCTCGCCTGCGGTACCGGCGACTTCGCCGAGATCTGCCGCAAGGCTGGCGCCACCGCTGTCGGCCTCGATTTCTCGCGCGGGATGCTGAACGCCGCCAACAGGCGCTTCCCAGGCCTCGGTATCTTCGTCCAGGGCGACGCACTCCGCCTCCCATTCGCCGACGGGGCGTTCACCGTGGCCGTCTCCGGCTTCGCCCTACGGAACTTCGTTGCCATCCCGCCCGTGCTCGATGAACTTGCCCGCGTGCTCAAGCCGGGCGGTCGCGTTGGCCTGCTCGAAGTCGACAAGCCCCGCAACCCGCTCGTCGCCGCCGGCCATGGCCTCTACTTCAACCGGGTAGTCCCCCTCGTCGGTGGACTGATCGCCGACCGCAAGGCCTACCGTTACTTGCCCCAGTCCGCCTCCTACCTCCCGCCGGAGGCCGAGCTGCGCGCCATGCTCGAGGCGGCCGGGTTCGCGCGCACCAGGAAGCGCTCGCCCATGTTTGGCGCCATCCAGTCCGTCAGCGCGGTGCGCACGTGACAGCTGCTGCCCCGTCCCGGCCGTCAACCTTCCAGGTCTGGAAGCTCGCCACGCGCCTCCCCACCCTCACCGCTGCCGTCTCTCCGGTCGCGGTCGGCATTGGCGTGGCCGTCCACCTCGACGTGTTCGACTTCTTCCCGGCGTTGGCCGCCCTCGTTGGCGCCCTCCTCCTCCAGGTCGGCGCCAACTTCGCCAACGATGTCTTCGACTTCAAGAAGGGCGCCGATACCAGCGAACGCCTCGGCCCGCCGCGCGCGACCCAGATGGGCTTCGTGAGCGCCCGCCAGATGCTCGTTGGCATGTGGCTGACCTTTGCCCTTGCCATGGCCGCCGGCGTCTATCTCGTGTATGTCGGCGGCTGGCCTATCGTCGCCGTCGGCCTGGCGAGCATCGCCGCGGCGATCATCTACACCGGCGGGCCGTGGCCCATCGGCTACCACGCCCTCGGCGATGTCTTTGTCTTTGTCTTTTTCGGGCTCGTCGCCGTTGTGGGCACCTACTACGTCCAGGCCGGCGACATCACCGGGCTGGCTATCGCTGCCGCTATCCCGGTCGGCTGCACCGTCACCCAGATCCTGGTGGTCAACAACCTCCGCGACATTCCCACCGACCGCAAGACCGGGAAGACCACCCTCGGCGTCATCCTCGGCGACCGGGGGACGCGCGCCTGGTTCGTCATCCTCCTGGTAGTCGCGCTGGCCGTACCCGTCGGTATCTCGTTGCTCTCGAGCGCCGAGTGGGCCTGGGCGGCCGCGCCGGCAAGTCTCCCATGGGCGGTCCGGCCCTTCCGCGCCATCGTCGGCGGCACTTCGGGCCGGGCCCTCAACCCGGTGTTGAAGGCCACCGCCCGCTACAACCTCGTTCTGGGCCTGCTGCTCGCTCTCGCAATCGCCGTCTCCGCGGACTGAGGTGTTTTGCCTCGCATGAACAACCTCGCGTAGTATCGGCCTCAGCCGCCAACCCCCACGCGGGGCGGCGAGCCAACCCGAGGGCACGTTCACATGCGCATCATCGACGGCATCTACCAGCTGCTTACGCCGTTTCCCCAGTTCAGCATCGCCGACGCCAAGGCCCTCCGCCACGACCTCCAGGAGCACCCTCGCGTCACCAAGGGCCTCCCCTACGTTCTCCCCTACCTCCTCAAGGATGGGGACGACACCGTCCTCGTTGACTGCGGCTGGAACACTGATACCGCCTACCAGGCCCTCGAAGAGGGGATGAAAGAGCACGGCTCCCATCCAAACCACATCAATAAGCTCGTCGTCACCCACGTCCACCCGGACCACTACGGCATGGCCGGCCGCCTGAAGCAGCTCTCCAGCTGCGAGATTGTCCTCCACGAGAAGGACGCCGAGGTCATCACCGCCCGCTACTTCGCCCCCAAAGGCCTGATGGACGAGATGGGCAAGTTCATGGAGACCAACGGCGTCCCCGCGATGGACACCCCGACCATGGCCCGCGGTTCGATGGGCATGCTTGGAAACGTCTCCCCGGTCCCCGCCGACACTGAGGTCAAGGGCGGCGAGACGTTCAAGGTCGGTGACTTCGACTTCGAGATCATCTGGACGCCGGGCCACTCACCCGGGCACATATGCCTCTACGAGCCGAACCGCAAGATCCTTCTCACCGGCGACCACGTGCTCCCCACCATCACGCCCAACGTGAGCATCCACGCCCAGACCCACGGCAGTCCGCTCGGCGACTACATGCGTTCCCTGGAACTCCTCGAAGACCTGGATGTCGAGATTGTCCTCCCGGCGCACGAATTCGAAATTCACGACCTCAAGAAGCGCCTGCGCGAGATCGAGGACCACCACAAGATCCGCCTCGATGAGATGGTGAACTGCGTCGATCGCGGCGGCTCGACCGCGTGGGAAGTCGCCGGCAGGGTCAAGTGGGCTACCGGCTCTCTCGCCGACTTCGAGGCCCACATGCAGCGCGCCGCCGTCGGCGAGACGATCGCGCACATGGAGTACCTGTTCGAGACCGGCCGCGTTTCGAAGCTGATGCGAGCCGGCAAGCTCTACTGGCTCCCGGTATAAGCGCCGCTCCCGCCTGGATCCGACCGTAAGGGAGGTGCTTGAGTGTGTCCCAGCCAATCTCCCCGGCCGGCTACTTCATCACGTTCACGACCTACGGCGAACGCCTGCACGGCGACGATCGCAGCTCGGTTGAGCGGCTTCGCAGTGCCGACGCTGGCGCCCGCGAACTCGCTCCAGATCGGGGTCGCGAGGGCAGCGAGCGGCAGCTTCTGCTTTCGCCGGCGGTGACGCTTGACCGGGAACAACGCGAAGCTGTCGCGGATGCCGCCCGTGAGGTCTGTTCGCACAACAACTGGCACCCCCATGCGATCAACGTCCGGACGAACCATGTGCACATCGTCGTATCCGGGCCCGCAACGCCCGAACGGACCCGCCGAAAGCGCACCTCCCTGACGGTCGGATCTAGGTTGCTGAGCGGCGGAGGACTCAGAAGCGCCGTCACTCCGGGCCGTGGGCGCGGCCGTGGAGACCCGAGGGCCTGATCCGCCAGGCGTACACTCCCAACGCTTCGAAACGCGCCTGGAGCACCGTCGCCGCCCACCGCGGCGCATCCGCGAGCTTCCCCTCGAGTGCCCCGGCGAACGCGCCGTACTCCCCGGGGTCGGCGACATGTTCGAACGTTCCCTCCCCCACCACGCTCGCCCACTCCCATGGCCCGGTCATCACTGTGCTGTCGACCTGG
>CAUJEQ010000034.1 GCA_963169135.1 Chloroflexota bacterium | reverse complement strand
CATCGACCGGGTGGGCCGCAAGCCCGTCGTCGTCGCCGGGATGACCACCCTGACCATCGCGACGGCACTCTCCGCTATCGCCCCGACGTTCCTCACGCTGGCCGCCGCCCGCGCCCTGGCCGGGCTCGGCGTCGCCTGCCTCACCCCGGCGGTCTTCGCCGCGGTGGGAGACTACTTCTCGTACGAAGAGCGCGGCCGCGCGATGTCGTGGGTCATCTCGGCGAACACGAGCGCCAGCATCCTGGGCGTGCCGGCCGGGGCGCTCATCAGCGGTCTCCTCTCGTGGCGCTGGACCTTCGTGGTGCTCACCGGGCTGCTGGTCATCTTCTCGTGGCTGTTGTTCTCCCGTCTGCCGAAAGACGCGCCCCGGGCGGAAGACCAGGCTGCCAGCGGCATGAACGCCATCCCCCGCGTACTGCGCCAGCTCCCAACCACCATGGCGCTGTTCTCCAACTACCTCTCGACCAGCTACTGGTTCGTCTTCGCCACCTACATGGGGGCCTACTTCCACGATGAGTTCGGCCTGGCCAAGTGGGCGCTCGGCGGCCTGACCATGACCATGGGATTCGGCGTGCTGCTGGGCAGCAACGTCGGTGGCCGCCTTTCGGACCGGGTCGGGAAGCGGCCTGTCATCGTCTGGAGCTCCGCAGGATGCGCGGTCTTCATCGCGCTTGTTACCACCGCCTCGATGGTGATGGTGCTCGGCTTCGCGTTCCTCTTCCTCTTCGCCGTGTTTGGCGGAGCCCGTTTTGCCAGCGCCCAGGCGGTCATGACCGAGATGTCGCCCGAGAACCGCGGCACGGTGATGGCACTGAACGCCAGCGGCCAGCAGTTCGGCATCGTCACCGGTTCTGCCGTCGGCGGACTCGTGCTCGAACTGTGGGGGTACACCGCCCTGGGACCGGCCTCAGCCGTGCTCGCCCTGGCCTCGCTGGTCACCTACGCCATGTTCGTCGACGAACGCCGGTTCGCTGCGCCGGCACCCGAGCTGGTGCCGTCGCCGTAAGGAGATACGAGATGCGAGTTGCGAGTTTCGAGCCGCCACCATCGTCCCGAGGTCAAACGAGATGACCGGGAGCAGCGGCTTCGCTCCTCCCTCCCCTCTTGTGTTTGTAATCACAATCGCCCCTTGCTAGACTCTTCTCGCCGGATCGGGCGCCGTATCGCCCGCCGTGAAATGGGGGCGCAATGGCGTACGGCAGTGGCATCGCGAAGGGTATGAGCCTGACCATCAGGAGCATGTTCAAGCCCGTTGCGACCATCAACTACCCCGAAGAAGTTCGCCCCGTACCAGTTTATGCGCGCACGAACCTGCTCTGGTTCGAAGAGCGCTGCACCGGCTGCTCCACCTGCGCCCAGGCCTGCCCCGATGGCTGCATCCTGGTGGCCACCAGCCAGGACGCCGAAGGCCGCCGCAATATCGACCGCTACGAGATCGACTTCCGCATCTGCATGTACTGCGGGCTTTGCACCGAGGCCTGCCCCTACGAGGCCATCCAGCCCGGTGGGCCCATGGACGATGCCGTCTACCAGTTCGATGAGATGTACCGCGACAAGCACGCGCTCACGCGCGTCGCCGAACAGTTCCTGAAAGGGAACAACAACACCTATCCCAACGGTATGAAGGCGCCGCAGCCCGGCGCCGACTTTCACCGGTTGTAGCAGGCATACATGGTTTCCATCACGGTTGACGGCCAGGTCCTCGACGCGCCCGCTGGCGCACCCCTTGTCGAAGTCCTTAAAAACAACGGGTTTTACGTCTCCAGCCTCTGTTACATCGACGGGCTGAAACCGTACGCGGGCTGCCGCTCCTGCCTCGTCCGCATCGAGGGGCCACCCGCGCTCCAGCTCTCCTGCACCGCCGTCGTCCAGGAGAACATGGTCGTCTACACCGACACCGACGAGGTGAAGGAAGCCCGCAAGTCGGTGCTTTCGATCATCCTGGCGAACCACAGCGACCGGTGCCTCACCTGCCACCGCCGCGAGCACTGCCACCCTGGCGACATCTGCCTGCGCGACGACGTGGTGACGCACCGCTGCCTCACCTGCTCGAAAAACTACCGCTGCGAGCTCCAGGCGACCTGCGAGATGGTTGGCTCCTCCGGCTACGAGCCGTGGGTCGGCGAAGAACGCTCCTGGTACCAGACCCAGCACCCACCGGCCGACCGCGCGAACCCCTATATGGAGTTCGACCCCCAGATGTGCATCATCTGCACCCGCTGCGTCCGCGCCTGCGACGAAAAGCGCCACACCGGCGCCATCACCCTCAGCGGGCGCGGCTGGGACACGATGATCGCCTTCGGCGCCGGCGGGCCCATCCACGAAAGCAACTGCGACTTCTCCGGCGCCTGCATCGATGTCTGCCCGACAGCGACGCTGATGGAGCATCCGAACAAGTGGGTCGCCAAGCCCGAAGCCTGGACCACTACCACCTGCGACTCCTGCGCCATCGGCTGCAGCATCCGCATCGGTTCGAAGGACGGCCGCGGCGTCATCGTCCGGCCCGGCGACGGTAACCCCGTCAGCGAAGACCAGATCTGCATCCGCGGGCGTTACCACTACGACTCGCTGAAGCCGCGCGAGCGCCTCGGCAAGCACCTGGTCCGCCGCGGGAACATCCAGGCCCCGGCCAGCATGCCAGACGCAATCGCCGAAGCCGCGAAGGCGCTCAAGGCCGCTGCCGCGAAGGGCCGCGTCGCCGTTATCGTAGGCGGCACCATCACCAACGAAGAGGCGCTCCTCGCGCAGGCCATCGCGCGGTCCGCCTTCAAGACAACTGCCGATAGCTCGCTCGGCCCCGTGATCCGCGCCACGAAGCAGGCGCTCGAAGCCCGCCTGGGCACCTGGCGCATGGCCGCCGACATGACCCGCATCAAGTCATCGAAGGCCATCGTCGTGGTCGCCGACGACCTGGAAGAGAGCCACAACGTCGCCAGCGTCCGCATCAAGGACGCCGCAGTCCACCACAAGGCGAAGGTCATCGTCATCGGCCCACTGCGCAGCGAGTTGGTCGACTTCGCCGCACTCTGGGTACAGACCACCGCCGGCGAGGAAGGCCTGGCGGCCGCGCAGATCGCTGACGCCCTCAACGGCAGCGAACCGGCGAGCACGGACATCGCCCGCGCCGCCGAGATCCTGCGCGAAGCACCGACGGACGAGACGCTCGTCATCTGCGCACCCAATCCGGTCAGTGCCCCGATCGCGGGCGCGATGGCCGGGGGCGCGGCGAACCTCGCCATCTCCCTCTTCGGCGCCGATGCCAGCAAGAACCTGGTGGTCCTCCCGCCCGAGGTGAACGTCCACGGCCTGCTCGACCAGGGCATCGCCGCCGAAGGCTCGGACAACCCGCTCTCCGGCGCCATCGCAGTGCTGGTCATCCGCGACGACCCGACGATGCGCCTTGCCGGGGCAGCAGACGCGCTGGCGGCAATGGACGCCGTCGTCGTCATCGACAACGTGCTCCATGAGACGGCGAAACGAGCCACTGCCGTCATCGCCGAGGGCCGGGCGTACGCCTCGAACGGCACCTACACGCAGGCCGACTTCCGCGTGCAGCGCCTGTCCGCCGCCATCCAGCCGGAAGGCGACGCGACCACGCTGTTCGAGGCACTTGCCACCCTGGCGCGTGAGCTGGGAGTCGATGTGCCGGCCTCGTCCGATGCCGCCCTTGGCGAGATTGCCAAAGCGAACAAGGCCTACGAACCCGCCTGGGACCTCATCGTGGGCGAAGGCGTGCGTCTCGATGTTCCCGCCTCCCCGAAGGCTGCGGCGGTGCCCGTGGAGGCGCCTTCCGCCGCGAGCGGGCTGCGCGTCATCGCCTCGCGCGACCTCTTCACCGCGCTGGACGCTGCCTCCATCCGCCACCCCGAAGCCGAGAAGCTCCACCGCTACGACCGCATCCAGGTCAGCGAGCAGGACGCCGCCGCCATGGGTCTCGTCTCTGGCGATGAGGTCCGGATCGCCGCGGGCAGTGTAAGCATCGCCGCGAAAGCGGCCGTAACCGAGCGTGTGCCAGCGGGCCACGTGTACGTCTCGAGCCTCCTCCAGGGCGGCGCCATCGCCGGGTTCTTCGGTAACGGCCACGTCCCTGGCGTCCAGCTCTCACCGGCGGGCGGTGCGGTACCGACCCGGGCGCGACAGCCAATCTCCGCCCCGGCCACGCCGGCGGCTGCCGCTGGCCGCATCCCGGTGGAGGCGATCACGGGCGTGGACGGGGCCGCGAAAGCAAGCCTGAACGCCGCGGGGATAACCTGGCTCGACGAATTCCTCGAAGCCGCCGGCCCGGCGGAGGGGCGCCGGGCGCTCGCCGCCCAGACCGGCCTGGACGCCTCCCGGCTACTCGAATGGGCCAACCGTGCCGACCTGATGCGCGTGCCGGGCGTTACGGCCGAGCTGGCGGACCTGCTCGAGAACGCCGGGGTCGACACAGTGAAGGAACTGGCCACGCGCAACCCCGGGAACCTGCACGCGAAGCTTGCCGAGGTCGGTGGCCCGGTGGCGCCTGCCGCGCCGGTGGTCCAGGCGTGGGTCTCGGCCGCAAAGGGCATAGCACCGGCCATCTCTCACTGAGCCTTTCGCGCTCCACACGAAAGAACCCGCCGGGCCAACGGCGGGTTCTTTGGTTTTCGGCTTCGGACTGGAGAGGTAGAGACCGGCTGAAGCCTGGGATTGCGGGAAAAAGGTGGCTGGGCGCCAGCCCGGGGAGGGAGTCTGGCGCCGCCAGGACGGATACCGCCATGCGACGGTGCTTCTCACGAGGATGGCGCTGGCCCGCCGTACGCCTGCGGACCAGGGACGGCCAGCCGGCGCTCAAGGGTGGGGGAGAGTGCGGGCCTTTGCTTCTCCTTGCATGAGCAACTCTAGGGCCCGCGTGTGAAACGCCAACGCCAGCCGCGTAAACCCCCGGCAAAATCTCCCGGGCTATGGCGCCTGCACCTGCAGCTCCGCCGCGGCCGGCCTGCTTGCCCCGGGGAACGCCCCGGGTGAAATCGGCGCGTAGTCGTGGGCGAAAATGCCGTTGCCGCCGGGCGCTGTCCAGACGTGGAGTTGCCATGCAGTCCGCGCCACGAATGCTCCGTTGCGACAGTCCGCCTGGCTCGCTACCTCTTGCACCGCGGCGCCCGCCGTGAAGCACAGGTTCGAATGATAGTGCCACGCGTCGAGCGGGCCGAAGTAGCTCGGCGGGTCTTCTGTCATCCGTTCGGCCAGGAACATCGCGCCAACCAGGCGCCACTCGCCATCGAGCCGCTTGGTGTACAGCAGCACCTCCGGGTGCTCCGGGTCCATCTCTCGCCCGTCGCGCTGGTAGTTCCCCCGGATGAAGTGCGCCGCGATCCCGGGCAAGTCCGGCGTTATCTGCGCGTAACCGTCGGCAATCGCGGCGCGGACATCCTCGTACCGCGCTGTGTGCTGCTTCAAGGCCGCGACAAAC
>CAUJEQ010000033.1 GCA_963169135.1 Chloroflexota bacterium | reverse complement strand
GACTCGTCGAGGTACCAGGACTGGTGTGCGGCGAAC
Source organism: Chloroflexota bacterium (assembly GCA_963169135.1). GTDB lineage: Bacteria > Chloroflexota > Dehalococcoidia > Tepidiformales > Tepidiformaceae > Amarobacter. The sequence goes on along the minus strand of CAUJEQ010000033.1, from coordinate 3,243 downwards.
ACGGGACCGGTCTCCGGCATTCCCCAGAAGGTGAGAGCCGGGCACTCGAGGGCCTTGCTCACGCGTCTTCGCTGGTCCGGGTCGAACGGCCCGTCAACGGCGAGCAGCGCCGCGGTCAACACTCGGCGAGCGTCCTTGGCGGCGCGTTTTGCCTCGCGGCAGGCGTGCGCGAACGAGGGAAGATCGGACACGACATAACTCAGGCCCTGCTGCGAGATGTTGGCCAGCAGCGTGTCGGGGTCGGAGCCGGGCTTCGGTAGTACGAGCGGTTTCCCGAGGAACAGGGGGATGAGCGCGCCCATCAGCCCCTCCCACTGCGACAGTGGGAGGGTGGACATCCACGGGCCGCCCCGCTCGGCGTCGACGAAGGTAGCCATCGAGATTGCCATCGCGAGGAGCGAGCGGTTCGAGTGCGAAACCGGGGCTGTGGCCCCTTCGATGGTAACGGCCGGGAGTGTCGGATCGAGCATTTCGGCATATGCCGGGGCTCCGCCGTCGCCTGCCGGTTGGTCGCCGGCGACCACCTGAGCGCCAATCTGCGAAGCCAGGGCGCGGGCATCGGTGCCCGGTGGCGCGATGCGCAGGCGCACACCGGCGGCAAGGCCAGCAAGCAGCTGGAGCACGTTCTCGCGGGAGAGGTCGCCTGGCAGGACGGCGAGGCGTGACTCACCGGCGGCCAGGGCAAGCGGGTGTGCGCGCCGGTCGACTTCCTCGCGCAGTTGCCGGAAGGTGAGCTCGCCCTGGCTGTCGACCAGTGCCGGGGCGTCTCCGTGCTCACGCTCGTGGCGCAGGAGGACGAGCTGGTAGATCGGATACGGCGGCACGCCGACCACGCGGGAGATCCCCGTCGGCCAGTACCAGGATGGTGTGATAGCGATCGTCTTTGGCATAGCGGTACTCCCCGCGCTAGATGAGTCCGCCGGCGTGCAGCGAGGCGCCGATGCCCACGCTGACCACCGACAGCACAAGTTCGAACTTGAGGGCTTTGTCCATACGCGCGATCGCCCGGCCAACGCGTTGGCGCTCGGCGGCGACTTCGTCCTTCGTCATCTCCGGCTTCGAACGCTTGCGCTGGGCCGGGTGAAGCACAAAGGCCATGAACGCCACCGTCGCCACGAGCAAGGCCCACGCCACCGAGAGCAGCAGGACGGTCCGCCCGTAGGAGTCAGAGAGGCTGAGGACGGGCGCGCCGGGGCGGGCCAGCAAGTCGGCCTCGTCGAGCCGGAGCAGCATCCACCCGCCGGTCATGCCGATGACGGCCAGGCAGCCGAGTGCGAGCCAGCGGTAGCGCATCCCGGCGTTCTTGCACACGACCCCCACCTGGGGCCCGGGCATCTCCCGCTGCGCGTACCTCAGCACCCACTCCATGGTCAGTGCCCCGCCGACATAGACCGCCCATGCCATCGCATGCAGCCAGCCAAGCAGTGTGTCCAAGACTGCTCTCCCTTGTCCGCCCGTGGTGTGCCGGTCAGATGAGGCCTCCCCACCCGAGCGATGCTCCCATGAGAGCGATGACCACGGCAATGACAAGGTCGATGCGGGTAAGGCGCTGCACCCAGATGGCCGCCGCCATCTTAGATGTCTGGGCCGCCGCAACCTGGGCTGCCGATGTGTGCGTACCGAGTTTGCCCTGGAGCCGTGGACGGAAGTACCAGGTGATGAGCGCGCCGTTGATGACGAGGACGCACCAGAGCAGGATCATCGCCAGCAAGGTGCGCCCGTAGCTCGCAGAGAGCCCGCCCGGCGTCTGGAAGAACGGCCATTCCCACATGGCCATGCCCATGTGTTCCAGCCGCAGGTACCCGGTCACCACGATGAGCGTCAGCGACCCCCAGACGAGCCAGAGGAAGCGGTCGGCCGTCTTCTGGCCCATCACCTGGGCCTGGGCCGGTGGGATGGCTGCCTGGGCGGGGCCCAGCACGAATTCCATCGCGACCGCACCGCCAAGATAGACGGCGATCGAGATGTCGTGCAGGAACCCGTAAATGATGTGGAGCCAGATGTCCGGGTCGTCAGGCATTTGTAGTCGTCCGCTGGTACAGGTCGGGCATCCCCGGGTGCCACTCACTGAAATGCGACAGGAGCTGGGGCGTCGCCAGGTATGGTTCGGCGCCACCGGCGTGGTACTTGCGGTAGAAGTCCAGGTCCACGTGGTGTACCTGGCACGAGAACTTGGCCCGGACCGGGTTGATGTAGGCCGGTGCCGCGCCGTACTTGTCGATGACGTACTTCACGGTCTCGATGGCCGCCTCGACCACCCAGTCGGGGATGTGGGAGCGCGGGTGCTGCAGGATGCGTTCCCTGGCCTCGTCCGTGAACGGCCCCTGGTTGCGCTCGCCCCAGTTATCAATAGGGGAGAGGTGCGCCCCGCGCTTGTAGCGCAGGTCCACCACATGCCGGACCAGCGCCTCGGCGCTCGGGAACTTGCGCGAGGGCGCCATGCAGGCGTCGAGGACCCCTGGCAGGCCCTGGCAGGTCGCGGTCCTCGATGGGTTGCGCGCGGGATCGCGTTCGAGGAAGGAGAAGCCGAGACCGGCTGCGACCTCCGGGTAAGCGCCGAGCAGGAGGTCGTCGGAGTAGCCGCCCATCGCCCAGGCGCCGAGGCCCATCGTCTCGCAGGCCAGGCGGATGTTCTGGACGACGCAGGCGACCTCGGTCACGTGCTGCATCAATGCCAGCTCATCGAAAATCGGGATGGGGAAGCCGACCTCGAGGAACCCCGGCCGGATCCACTGGTCGCAGCCGGCGGGCTTGTCCGTCTCAGCGTCCTGCAGGTAGAAGCCGCCGAACTGGTACGACGAAAGCAGCAGGTTCACCCACTCGAGCCCGACATCGCCCACCGGGAGGAACCACGTGCTCCCCGGGCGATTGGCGTTGTACTGGAGCGCGCCCATTGTATTCACGTTGTGCGTTCCTGGAGGGGCCGTTGCCCAGGCGACATCCGGCCGCCGGTCCGAGACCTTCACGCGGCCCGTGCGGTACCAGTGGAGGATCTTCCAGTAGTCCTCAGGCCCGTTGATCTCGACCGGCGCCATGCGCTCGGTGCCGGGCCGATACATGTGGATGCCCTGGTCGTTGATGATGAACAGGTCCACGCCCTGGTCGTTGCTGGAAGCGGGCACCGTGCGCCCGGCCCAGGAGATGAGGCTGGAGAGGTCGCCCTGCACGGGGATATCGGCCGTGACGATACCGTTCGGACCGAGCGAGGCCCAGGCGATGAGCGCCTCTTCGACCTCGGACAGC
>CAUJEQ010000032.1 GCA_963169135.1 Chloroflexota bacterium | reverse complement strand
TAGAGCTGCTCCCCGATCTCCCGGTTGGTCATCCCTTCCGCGATCAGGTCGAGGATTCGCAGCTCACGCTCGCTCAATTGCTGGGCCACTCGGTCTTCTTCGCTCACGATGTTGCCGCGCCGGATCTGCTCGATCACCGCGGCCGAACTGGTCGCGTCCAGGATCTTCCCGCCGCGCCCGACCACCCGCATCGCCTCGATCAGGTCGGCTGTCTGCACTTCCTTCAGCATGAAGCCGCTCGCTCCGGCCACGATCGAGGCCATCACCGCCTGCTCGTCCGCGTACGACGTCAGCATCAGCACGTTGGTGTTCGGCAGTGCCGACCGGATGTCCCGGCACGCTTCGATGCCATTGAGCTTCGGCATCCGCACGTCCATGACCACCAGGTCGGGGGTGGTCCGCTTGGCCTCGCGCACCGCCTCATTCCCGTCCCGCGCCTCTGCGACCACGCTGAAATCCTCGTATCCCCGGAGCGCCGACTTGAGCCCGGAACGCACCAGATCGTGGTCGTCCGCCAGGAGGACATGGATCGTGTCAGTCATCAGTCTCTTCCTCTTGCTCGTCGTATCGGCGAGGAATCGCGATGCGTACGGTCGTCCCCATTCCCGGGATGGGAATTACCGTGAGTTCGGCCCCAAGCCGCTCGCAGCGCGTCCGCATCGTAACCGTTCCCAGCCCCCGCCGCGTCGTCGCTTCATCGAACCCCACACCGTTGTCCTGGACGGTGAGCACGGTCGCCTCCGAGGTCTGCCGGAGATCAATCGCGATCTTCGTCGGCGCGCCATGGCGAACCGAATTGCTCATCGCCTCACGGGCGATGTACAGCAGATCATCAGATTCCTGCGCGGTCAGTTCCTGCAACGCCGCCGCCGAGATATTTACCACTGACATCATGGTCTGCGGCACGATCTGGCGGATCACGAAGGCCAAATCCCGCGTCAGATTCGGCGGACCCGAAGGCGTCGATGCCTCGAGCATCGTGATATAGGTCCGGATATCGGCGATAAGCTCGTTGATGCGCTGGACCGCACCGTGGAGCGTTTCCTTCACCTCGGGCGGGAAATCGCTCCGGCTCGTCATCGCGTCGCATTCCAGCCCAAGCGCGTAGAGCGTCTGGATCGTTCCGTCGTGGAGATCATGTGCAATCCGCACACGCTCTTCAAAGAGCTGCAGCCGTCCGTTGCCTTCCCGTGCCATCACCAACGAGACCACCGCTGCTGCCTGGAGCGCGAGCACCAGTGCCGCCACCTCGTCGACTTCCGAGAACGGCGGCCGTCCGGCTTCGCGCGTCATATACAGAGAGCCGATGGTGCGTTCGCCTGCCCGGATGGGTACGCCCAGGAACACGTCCATGTCCGGATGCTCCGCCGGCCACCCCGTGAACTTCGCGTGCTCGCGGGTGCTCTCCAGCCGGATTGGCCTGTCCTGGTTGGCCAGCGCCCCAAGGAGGCCCCGTCCCGTCGGGGGCTTACCCAGGCGCCGGGCGTGCTCCTCGCTGATACCCGTGTAGATGAATCGGGTCAGCAATCCCTGCTCATCGAAGGTCGAAATCGCCGCGTAGTCCGCTCCCGTGACTTCCATCGCTCGCTGGGCCAGCCGGTGGAGGATCTCCGCGAGGTCCTCACTTCCGACCAGTATCTCGCTCGTTATGGCCATCTCGCCCAGTTGTCGAAGGGTCTCCGGGCCGGCCCCGGAAACCTCTTTTGGTGTCGCCATTGCAACAAATAGTAACCCCGGTTACCTGTTTCCGCATCTCACGGTCCATGGACCCCCGCATTCCGGTCCCATTTGGCCATCGTGCAGATCCCGCTCCGGACCGACACTTATTCCTGTGAATCCTCAGTCAATCCGGGTCATCACAGCCGATCCTGCTTTGCGCCATGCATTGGTCAGCCAGATCGAACGCTCGGGGCGGTTCGCACTCGCCACTCTCGGCGAGCCCGTCCTCGATGGCGAAGGTCTTGATGATGTCGTCATTACCACGCCCGCTGACTGTCCCGCGGAAGATTGCCTGGAAATGGTCCAGCGTGGCGCCCGCATCATCATTCTCACGCCCGTACCCCGCGAGCGTGAGCGCCAGCTCTACGCAGAGTCTGGCGCCAGCGCCTACCTCCCGATGCTCATCGATGGCGGCGAACTCATGGACGCCCTCGAAGCCGCTCTTAACCCTGGCGCAGCCCCGCCCCGCCTCCAGTCCCACCACCACTATCCCCACTAAGACCCCGGCCCGTTCGGCCCGCGAACAGGCGACGGCGCTCTTCGCCCTGGCCCCCGGTGTCATAGGCGGGTGCGTCAGCGAGCGCGTGGATGTTCGCTCACCCCTACCGGGGCCCCGCCCTACACCACCATCCGCCGCACGATCTCGTACATCAGTTCGCACCCCATCTGGAAGTTTTCCACGGTCATGAACTCGTCGTTCCCGTGGAACCCCCGGCGCTCCTCCGGGCTCAACAGGCACGGGATGAACCCGTATGCCGGGATCCCCATCGCCCGCAAGAACCGGTTGTCCGTTCCGCCGATGGTCATCCCCGGCACCACCACCGCATCCTCCATCGCCTCCTTCACCACGTCGTTGATCGCCCGGAAAAGCTCGGTGTCCCACGGCACGCGCTCCGGTTCGCCCTGGTCCGGCGAATACAGCTCCACCTCGATCCGGTCGTCCGCGATCCGCTCGCGCACCTGCCGGATCCAGTCTTCCTTCGATTGCCCCGGCAGCAACCGGCAGTCGATGACCGCCTCGCTCTTCGCCGGGATCACGTTCGCCTTGATGCCTGCGTCCAGCATCGTCAGGTTCAGGGTGTTCACAAACATCGCCTGCATCTCCGGCGACTGCCGGATGCGCTCTTCTACCTCGGACCGGTCGCGCGGCAGCAGCCCCGCTTCGGAAAGCCGTTCCACGTAGGCCTCGGTATCCGGCGTGAACGTCAGCGGCCGCTCCCACTCCACCAGCCGGTTCAGCGCTTGCACCAGGTACACCGCCGAGTTGTCCGCGTGCGGCACGCTCCCGTGCCCGGGCCGTCCGACTGAGGTGAGCTTCAGCCAGCAGATGTCCTTCTCGTTCGTCGCAATGCTGAAGAGCTTCGTCTCCTCGCGCCCGAACCGGGTCGTGCCGCCGCCGCCCTCGCTCAGTTCGAACTCCACGTCCACCACGTCAGGCCGGTGCTCGCAGAGCCACACCATCCCCCAGTCGCTTCCCGCCTCTTCGTCGGGCACCGCGCAGAACACCACATCCCGCTTCAGCCGCACGCCCTGGCGCTTCAACAACACGAACGCGATCAGCTGCATCACCCCGCAGCCCTTCATGTCGACTGCCCCGCGCCCGTAGATGCGCCCCTCCGTCACCAGGCCCTCGAACGCCGGCATCGTCCAGTACTCGGCCTCCACCGGCACGACATCCGTGTGGTTGCAGAGCATGATCGGCCGCTTTGAACCATCCCCGGCGAGCCGCGCCACCAGCACCTCGCGGTTCGGCGCCGTCTCGATGTACTCCACCGCGATGCCCTCGCTTTCGCAGAGCGCCCCGAGAAAGCGCGCGGCCGGCTTCTCGTTCCCCGGCGGGTTCGAGGTGTCGATCTGCAGGTAGCGCACAAAGATATCGAGCGCTTCGCGGTGGATGGATGGCCAATCGATCATGCTGCGATTCTCCGGTGGCGAACTGCGAGGGCCGAATCGTAGGCTCCCCGCGCGCTCAGCGCCAAATGCGACCCGGGCCCGCGGCTCGAATGAACATAAAGAAAACCACCGTGCCCCTGTATCACGTATACTTACTACAAGCCGAGTTCCCGTCGCACGGGAAACGGGGGACCCAACTGTAGGGGTGTATCGCGCAAGAGCGCGTAGGCAACTCCCAATGCCGAACCCGTCAGCTAACCTCGTAGGCTTTTGGGAGAGACCGTAGCTTCACCGCCCAGGTCTCTCGAACGCACTCGCCAGGCCGCCTCCACCGGTGGTCTGGGTGACGTTGTGGGGTGGCCGCGTGGCTGGCACGTCTTCTCGTGGCTTCGGTGTGGAGCGGGGTATCTACTACTGCGCGAAATTCCTCGCGCAAACCTCCCAGAACCTCTGGCTCGCTTCGCTCTTCCTCATCGCGGGCACCGGGAGCAGTCCCGCTCTCGGCCTCAGCAGCCTCTTCCTCGCCACCCTCCTCCCCTCCATCCTCCTCGGCCTCCCCGGCGGCGCTATCGCTGACCGCCTCGGCCCGGCCCGTGGCTTCGCGTCCGGCGCGGTCCTTCGTTTCCTCCCCATCGCCGCCGCCCTGTTCTTCCTCGATGGCGGCACCAGCGCCTGGATCTTCGCCTTCGCCTATTCCACCGGCTCCCAGGTCTTCACCCCCGCCGAGATGGCCCTGGTGAAACCGCTTCAGCATGCACAGGCCGGCCGCGTCCATTCCTGGCTCGTCGCCCTCCAGTACGGCGGCCAGGGCATGGGCATGCTTGTCCTCGCGCCCGCGCTCTATTTCCTCGGCGGGCCGCGCCTCATGCTCGCGGGCGCCGCGACCGGTTTCTTCGTCCTCACGGCCATCACCGTGCTGCTCGCCTGGCGCCTCGCCCCGGTGGCCGTGAAAGCCCCGGCGTCCGTCGCCAGTGCCATGCGCTTCGGCGACACTATCCGCTTCTTCCGCAGCGAATACCGCGCCCGCTACGCGCTTGCCGCACTCGGCCTGAAGATGGTCGTCGCCAAAGGCATCGTCGTGGCCCTCCCCTTCTACCTCGAACGCGACCTGGGCCTCGGCTTCGGTGGCCTGGCCTACCTCATGGTCCCCGGCGTCGCAGGAGTCGTTGCCGGGCTCCTCTGGTGCGGCCGCTCTCTTACGCTCGACCGCGCCAACGACGTGATGCGTCTCGCCATTCTTGGCCTCGTCGTTTCCGTCGCAGCGCTCGCGGCCCTCGACTACGGCATCACCGCCGTCGCCCAGCTCAGCCACGTGCCGCCCGTCATCCGCCTCGAAGCCGAGATGAACACGACCTTCGCGGTGGCCATCCCGGTTGCCTTCCTCCTCGGTCTCTGCCTCAGCGGCGTACTCATCGCCGCCCGCGTCGCCCTCACCGAGACCGCACCAATGGGGCAGCAGGCACGGGTCTTCGCGGTGCAGCTCACTCTCACCGAGTCGTTCATCGCTCTCCCGCTGCTCCTGATGGGTGTCGGCACCACCTTCGCCGGCGCGCGCCCCACCCTTGGCGTCCTCGCCCTGGTCATGGTTGCCGCGTTCGCCCTGGTCGAACTCGATCGCTGGCGCTCCACCAGCCGCCACGCACTCCGCACTCCCGCCCTCACCGAGCCTGCCTCCGCCTGACCTCCGGCTTATGCGTTCGAACGAGCCGCATCGACCAGCGCGGCGAACAGCCGGTCCGCGCTCTCGCCGATGCCCGGATGGCCGGCCATATCCTCCGGATGCCATTGCACCCCCACGACAAACCGCCTACCCGGCGCTTCGACCGCCTCGATGATCCCGTCGGCCGCCCGCGCCGTCACCACTAGCCCCTCCCCGAGCCGCTCAATCGCCTGGTGGTGCCGCGAGTTCACCTCCACACGCGTGCCCGCCACAATTCCCGCCAGCCGGCTGCCAGCTTCGACCTCCACCCCATGTGCCGGGCCGTGACGCGGCTCCTGTACCGAATGGGCCAGCGCCCCCTCGACCATCGACGGGATGTCCTGCACCAGCGAGCCCCCTAACGCCACGTTCAGCACCTGCATCCCCCGGCAAATCGCCAGCACCGGCATGCCGGCCCGCTCCGCTGCTTCGATCGCCGCGAACTCCAGCGTGTCGCGCGCCGCCGAGACGCCGATGATGCTCTCGTGACGAGCCTGACCGTACCGCTCGGGCGCTACATCACCGCCCCCGGTCAGCACGAGCCCGGCGCACCGGCCGAGTGCGGCTTCCAGCTGCTCCCGCGCCATCCCGGGCGTCAGCACCAGCGGCACCGCCCCGGCCGCCTCGATCGCGCGCAGGTAACTCAGGTTCAGGCTCGCCCGCTCGACGCCCCGGCTGTCTGAAGCCGTCGCCGCGGTCACGCCAACCAGTGGCACGCTCAGTTCCCCACCGTACCCGGCCATCCGCGCATGGTAGCTGCTCTCACGCGGCCACAACCATCACACTCGCGCCGTCTCGTCAGCCCCGGCGCGAACCTCGGCCGCCCTCCCTTGCCGGTGCGTCTGGGCCGATGACGCGGTTAGCGCTCGTGCTCGGCCAGGCGCTGGTCCGTCTCCCGCAGCCGCCGGCTCATGATGGCCAGCATGTGGATCGCCAGTTCCGCGCTCGCCTCCAGCTCAGCCACGAAGTCCGAGCGAAGGATCGCGAACGTCTTCACCGGCCCCCTGGCCGTAACCGTCGCGCTGCGGCGGTGATGGTCGAGCAGCGCCATCTCGCCGAAGAAGTCCCCCGGGCCGAGCGTCGTGAGCCGGGCGCCGCCCCGCGTCACGTCCACCTGCCCATCCTTGACGAGGAAGAAGCCCACCCCCTCATCGCCCTCGCGGAAGATCGCATCGCCGTCCGCGAAGTTCCGTTCCCGCGTGATCTTGTTCAGGCGTTCGAGTGCCTTCCGCGGAAGGTCCGCGAAGATCGGCACCCGGCTCAGTTCGGCTGTAGTGGCTGTCACGGTTGTTCTCCTCCTCATTCGGCGGTCTTCGCCGCGCCGCGATCCTGCACCTGTATCGCAGCGCTGGATATAGCCTACTTCACACCGGAGAATCTTCCGATCCCCGGCCAGCCTCCCCCCGGGAAGCGAAAAGGGGGACACCGTTGGTGTCCCCCTTTTCGAGGTTTCGTCGCGCAGGCCGGTACAGGGTTAGCCCTGGGAAGCCTTCGACGCGAGGTAATCCTTCAGCGTCTGGCCCGTCCGCCACATCGGCTCCGCGCCCTCCAGGCTCATGATCTGGTCCCAGTTCGCCTGGATCCACTCGGCGTCCTTGAGCTGATCCATGCCCGGCTGGACGCCGGGGCCTTTCACGATCGACGCCCGGTTGTAGTTGCCCGCACCCGCTTCGATGATGATGCCGCTGTCCTGGCACTCCTTTGAGACCATCCACGTCACCGCCGGCACTACCAGCTCCGGCTTCAGTTTCTCGACCATCTCCTGCGGCATCACTGTCTGCGTCAGGCGCGTGCCGGCCACCGGGGCGACCGTGTTCACGTTGACGTTGTACTTCGCGCCTTCCTGCTTCAGCACGTTCATCAGGCCGATCATCGCCGTCTTGGCCGAGCCGTAGTTCGCCTGGCCGAACTGGCCATAGATGCCCGACGACGACGTTGTCAGCACAACGCGCCCGTACGACTGCTGCCGGAATACCGGCCACGCCGCCCGCAGCACCGTGAACGAACCCTTGATGTGGACCGCGAAGACCGCGTCCCAGTCCGCCTCGCTCATGTTGTGGAAGGCGATGTCGCGGAGGATGCCCGCGTTGCAGATCACCACGTCGAGCCGCCCGTAGGTGTCGATCGCCGTCTTCACCATGTTGAAGCCGCCGTCGTAGCTCGAGACGCTGTCGAAGTTCGGGGTGGCTTCGCCGCCCGCCGCCTTGATCTCGTCGCAGACCTTGCGGGCGGGGGCCGCATCAGCGCCCTCGCCGTGTGGGTCGCCGCC
>CAUJEQ010000031.1 GCA_963169135.1 Chloroflexota bacterium | reverse complement strand
GTTCTTGGCTCTCGAGGCCGTCTTCAAGCACTCAGCTTCGCGACCTGGGCAAACTCACACAGTCCGCCAGTCAATAAGCGCCGAAGCAAAAGAGTAGCACAGCCCAAGGTGCTGTCAACTTCGCCGGGGCATGGTGAAAGGTCTGTTATGACGCATTTCAGCTTCCCCGGGTCCGAACGCTTAAAGGGTATCGCACAATCGCCGTTCGTGCCGGTAGAGTGCCCGACTATGCTCGAATTCTCGGCCAGCGAGGCAAGACGCATCGCACTCAACGCCCAGGGCTTCGGTTCGGGCCGGCCCAAACGGGCGGACAGGGACGGTCTACGCCGCGTCGTGAACCAGACGCAGCTCATCCAAATTGATTCGGTTAACGTGCTGGCGCGTGCGCATTACCTGCCGTTCTTTTCGCGGCTAGGCCCCTACCAACAGTCCTGGCTCGACGAACTGGCCTACCGGGATCGCGGGCTGTTCGAGCAGTGGGGCCACGCAGCGTCGTTCATCCCCACCGAGCACTACCCGCTGTTCCAGCACCGCATGGAAAATGGGCATCGCTGGTGGCGGGCAAGGCTGAGCCCGGACCGGCGCGCCCAGTTTGAACGGATGATCCACGAGGTGCGAGAACGGGGGCCGGTGACGGTCTCGGACGTCGAAACGGAGGGGCGCCGGCAGGGCTGGTGGCAATGGAGCGACGCCAAGATGGCGCTTGAATGGAACTTCGCCCACGGCAGGTTGGCGGTGCGGGAGCGCCGGAACTTCGCCCGCGTCTACGACCTTCCCGAGCGCGTGTTCGATCCGTCGGTGCTCGCCCGCCCGGGGCTGGCGGAGGTGGACGCCCACCGCGACATGGTTCGTCTCGCCGCCGGCGCGATGGGCATAGCCACCGCGAGCGACCTGGCGGACTACTACCGGATTCCCGTCGCAGCAGCGCGGCAACGCGCCCGCGAGCTGGTGGCGGCGGGCACGCTGGAAGAGGCGCGGGTCGAGGGCTGGCGCGACACCGGCTACCTGGCGAGCGGGACGGAGCCGGTTGAGGACGTGAGCCGGGCCACCGCACTGCTGAGCCCGTTCGACCCGTTGCTCTGGAACCGCGACCGGACTGAACGGCTGTTCGGCTTCTACTACCGGATCGAGATCTACGTGCCGGCGGCACAGCGGGTGCACGGTTACTACGTGCTCCCGTTCTTGATGGATGGTGACCTGGCAGGGCGTGTGGACCTGAAGGCGGACCGGAAGGTGAAGACGCTCGTCGTCCAGGGGGCGTTTGCAGAGCCGGGCAGGGACCGGCGGAGGGTAGCCGCGGCGCTGAACCGCGAGTTGAAGCTCATGGCGCGCTGGCTGGAGCTCGAACGAATTGAGGTCGTCCACAATGGCGACGTGGCGGTGAAGCTCGCTTCGGGGGCGGTATGACGGCCCGGTAAGACCGGCAATCCGCGGTTCCCCAAACCGCCACCGAACCGTCCATGGGCCAACCCTGCGATGGAGCGCCAGGCCAACCGTTACTGGGTGTCGGCGCCCTCCTGACCAAAGCACGCCCGGCGACTTTGTCCTCCCCGTCGCACGGGGGCGTCCGCGCATGCGGCGCCCCCACCCCCATATCCGAGCCCCGCGAGCGTGCGGACGGCGAAAGTTCGGCCATCAGGTTCCCTGTTCCGGATCCCCTGCTACCATTACGAGCGGTGGTGGAGAATCTCCTGGGACAGGAGTGCGTGTGACGCAGGAAGAATTCTCGGCGGTTTGCCCATATCTCGGGCTGGCGGACGACGCCGATTCGCATGCGACTTACGCCACAGAGGCACATCGCTGTTATCGGCTCGCCAACCCCACGCGCATCGCTGCGCCCCACCAGGAAAGCTATTGCCTGGGCGCCAATCATGTGACCTGCCCGGTCTACCTGGGCGAAGGCGTGCCCGGAGCTGAGCAGCGCGCACCGCGGCAGCAGGCCGCGATGCCGCCCCCAGCCGCCCCGACTGTGCGCGGACCGAAAGCCGGGGGCCGGCAGCCCTTTGGCGGCGGAAGGGCGCCCGCAGGCGCGGCCGCAGGCGGCGCGGCTCCACGCCCTCCGCGGCGTCAGCCGAACGCGGGAACGCTCGGTCCACGGCCGCGGCCCGGCGGCGTGAGCATGCCGGTCGCCACGATTGGCCTGTTTGCGCTGGCAGTGGTGGTGATTGTGCTGGCCTTTGCCATCCAGCAGATGGTTGGCGACAGCGGCGGCGGCGATCAGACTCCCGCAGACGCGGTCGCCACGAAGGATGCGCTCAACCGGACGCGCACGGCCCAGGCCGGGGGCGGCGACACGACTCCGACGACTCCCACAACTCAAACGCCCGGCAACCAGACCACGGGTACGCCAACCGACGGCACGACGACACCAACCACACGGACGCCTTCGCCGGGCGCGACCAGCGGGACGGGCACTACCTACACCGTGCAGGACGGCGACAGCTGCTTCGCCATCGCCATCGCTAACGACATCACCCTGCAAGAGCTGCTGGACGCGAACGACCTGACCGAGGACGACTGCACGCGCCTGAACGTGGGCGATGAGCTGATTATCCCGTAGCGATGTCGAAGTCGGCATTGCGGGCCGGGAGAGAGGCATCGCGGTGGTGCTCCTCGACCCACTGCGTGCGCGCGCCCCAGTGGTCGGGATGGGTCAGCCAGCCGTGCTCCCGCTCATCCACCCACTTCCAGTCTGCCCAGCAGAGCAGAGCCAGGTCCAGGTCGCGCCAGGCGAGGCGGCGGATCTCGCGCATCACCGGGGTGCGCTTCCGTTTCCGCGCTTCGACTTTGTCGGCGAGCAGGATGACCTTGGCGATCATGGGCATGTCGCGGCTGCCGATAGTGTGGTCGCGCACGGCGGCGAGCGCCTCATCATCGGAGACACCAAAGCGGTCGCGGAGGACGACGGCCGCGAGCGGACCGTGGAGCAGCACGGGCTCGGCGCGATCGGCCTCGACGATCGGCAGCCCCGCCTCGATGGCGAGGCGGAGCTGTTCGGGGGGAGGGAACGACCGGAAGAGGTCGTGGCCCCAGGTGGCCAGTTCGACCCGCGCGGGGTCCAGGTCCCAGCGGGACGCGAGGTCGAGCGCCTCGACGAGGACGCGTTGGACGTGACGGACGAGGCCTTCCGGGCGGGTTTCAAGCTCCGCGCGGACGGCCGCGATCTGGGCCGCGATGACTTGCATTAGCCTTCGGGGCCGAGCATGCGGCCGCCCAGCAGGTGGAGGTGCAGGTGGTGGACGGTCATGCCGGCCGCATCGCCCACATTGAACGCGAGCCGGTAGCCGCTTTCCCAGACGCCTTCGACCCGCGCCACGTCCTTGGCAAGCATGAACAGACCGGCGAGCAGCTCCGCATGGTTCCACTCGAACTCGCGGGCGTTGTCGACGTGCACCTTCGGAATGACAAGGCAGTGCCTGGGCGCGCGAGGGTTGATATCGCGGATGGCGAAGGCGTGCTCGTTCTGGGCGATCTTCTCGACGGGGATCTCACCCCGGTTCATCCGGCAAAAGAGGCAGTCCTGCATCTGCATGTGGGGATTGTGGGCGCGGAGTGGTCCCGATGTCGATGGGTCGCCTCAGGCCGGCTCTTCAAGGAAGCGCGCAAAAGTGGCACGCAGCGCTGATAGGTCCACCGGCTTGGTGAGATAGGCTGCTGCCCCCGCATCGAGGAGACGTTCTTCCTGGCGGGCGCTTGCGTCGGCGGTGATGACGACGACCGGCACACTCCCCGTACGCGGGTCGCCGCGAAGGGCCTGGAGAACCTCTGTGCCGGGCATATCGGGCAGATCGAGGTCCAGAAGCACGAGGTCCGGTTGTGACTCGCGAGCAAGATCAAGGCCGAGGCCGCCCTGCATTGCGGGGATGAGACGGATGTTCCCGATACGCCTGGCTACCTCTTCGATCACGCGGAAGTTTGAGAGGTTGTCTTCGATGTACAGCACATTGGCAATCGACCCGCGAGAGAGGGGGGAGAGGACGGCCCTGGGTGCGGACTGGGGTCCGGGCTCGAAGGTGTCCTCCGCTTCGGGCAGATCGACCCAGAAGGTGCTCCCGCGGCCAACCTCGCTGGTGACGCCAATCCGGCCGGACATGGCTTCGACGAGGCGTTTGCAGAGGGCGAGCCCCAGTCCCGTGCCAGGCACCGGAGAGAACTCGGCGCCCAGGCGCTCGAACGGCTGAAAGATGCGGGCCTGCTGCGCCTCGCTCAGTCCCGGCCCCGTGTCACGCACCAGGAGGCGGACCGTTCCATCACCGGCGTGTGTACAGCTGAGATCGACGCTCCCCTGGGGGACATTGTACTTAATGGCGTTCGAGAGAAGGTTGATGAGCACCTGTTTGATGCGCTGTTTGTCGGCCATGACCATGTACTGGCATGAGTCCGAGTCCGTCTCGAAGCGGACCTGGTTGGCGGCCGCCAGCGGGCGGATCATGGCCACGCTTTCATTCGCGAGCTCGGCGAGCAGGACCGGTTCGAGAGACAGGGAGAGTTCTCCGCCCTCGACCCGGGATAGGTCGAGCACCTCATCGATGAGGGCGAGCAAGTGCCTGCCCGCCTTATGGATGTGGCCCACGCTGTCTTTCTGCTCCTGCGTTGCCTGCTCATCGAGCTCCAGGAGCTGGGAATAGCCAAGGATGACGTTCATGGGGGTACGGAGTTCGTGGCTCATCCGCGAAAGGAACTGACTCTTCGCCAGGTTGGCCGCCTCGGCCTGCAGGCGCGCTTCGGTGAGGGAGCGTTCCCAGCGCTCCTGATCGCTCAGATCCCGGAGGGTCACCGCGGCAGTGGCTTCGCCAGCATCGCCCAATGAGGCAACGTTGGCCTCAGCAGGAAACTCGCTGCCATCGAATGCACGCGCCCGGATCCTCAGTTGGGGCGCTTCGCTGCTGGCCGTGCCACCGCGCCGCACTCCGGCCAGTGCTTCCCGTACGGCAGCACGATCACCGCCAGCGATGAATTCGAGCAGATCCCGTCCGACAGCTTCGGTGGCCGGAATTCGAAGATAGCGTTCTGCGGCGGGGTTGAACAGGAGGATGCGGCCCCGGCGGTTGACCGTGATGATGGCTTCCACCGAGGTTTCGACGACGAGGCGCATGATGCCACGAGTTGCTTCCTCGGCTCGTTGTACCTCGTGGAGCGCTGTCAGGTCCCGAAGGACCGCGCCCATCATCGGCCCTTCGGCGCCCAGGATGGGGAACGCCACCCCTTCCAGGTCAACCTGGGGGCCACCTTCCGGGCGCACCACGAGCTCCAGGTCGACCGCGGCGCCGGTGGAGCGGGCTTCATCGAGGGCCGCTACGATCCGTACACCAGGATCTCCGGGGATCAGGTACCGGAGATCTGCGCCGATGGCAGCCGCGGGATCAACGCCGAACGCGTTCGTTGCCGCGGCATTCCAGTCGACAATCGTGTAGTCGGCGAACACGGAGAAGCTGGCACTGGGCATGGCCTGAGCGAATGCGCCAAACCGATGGCGGAGCGCTGCCTCAGCGTCTCGAGCCTGGCGGGCTCTTCGCCGGTTCAGCAGGGCTATCCAGAGGAGTAGGCCGAACGCGGCGACGCTGGCAGCCAACACCGCGCCGCCGGCGAAGGCCGCGCGACGGTCCGCCGACCTCGCCTCGGTATCGGCTCGTGCCGCGCTCTCCTCGATGACTGCGTCGGCAAGGATCCTAACCTGGTTTGTCAGCGTCGAGGGCTCGCCCCGGATGAATTCGGCAACCGCATCCATCCCCTGTTCGTCGCGAAGATCGAGCGCCTCATCCAGCAACTCGAACCTGCGGTGCGTAAGGCGAACTAATTCCGATACGCTGTCGTCGCTGCCGCCGGTAGGGTGCTCGCCCAGCACGGCGAGTGCATCATCGGCGCGTTGTTTGGAGCGCAGGTAATCCTCTCGGAATTGCTCGTCGGTGGTGATGTGGTATCCGCGCACATCGCCCTCGGCTTCGGTCACAAGAAGGTTGAGCTCCTGCACCGCCGCAGCGAAATCGCGGTGATCTTGTTCGTGATGGCGCAGTGCGGAGAGGTCACGGATGGCGAG